>DATLGV010000233.1:0-5313 GCA_035540275.1 Acidovorax sp.
TTGTCTTCCACCAGGGGCAGGTTCAGCTCGGCGGCGGCTGCCACCAGCGCAGCGCGGCGCGCATCGCTCATGGTACGGCCCGTGGGGTTCTGGAAGTTGGGCAGCACGTACAGGAAGCGCGCCTTGTCCGCACCCGTGCCCACCTTGGCGCGCAGGTCGTCGATCAGCACGCCTTCGTCGTCGCTGGCCACGGACACCACGTTGGGTTCCATGGGCGTGAAGGCCTGCAGCGCGCCCAGGTAGGTGGGTGTTTCCACCAGCACGCGGCTGCCTTCGTCGATGAGGATCTTGGCGATCAGGTCCAGCGCCTGCTGCGAACCGGTGGTGATCAGGATCTGGTCGGGGTTCACGTCCCAGGGCAGGAAGTCGGCAATCGCCTGGCGCAGCGGGCCATAGCCCTCGCTGGCGGCGTACTGCAGTGCGCCGGGGCCGTCGTTGGCCAGCACCGCGGCCGAGGCGGCGGCAAATGCGGTGACCGGGAAGGTCTTGGGCGACGGCAGGCCGCCGGCCAGGCTGATGATGCCGGGCTTTTCGGTGACCTTCAGGATTTCGCGGATGACCGAGGGGTTCATGCGCTCGGCACGGCGTGCCAGGGTCCACGTGCTGGTGGTGGGAAGGTCGTTCAGTTTCACTCTCGTCTCCTGCGGGGGGCCGCCTGGGCCGCTACGGTTGCAAAGTTGTGGTCAAAAAAATCGAAAAACAGCCACCCTGGCGGGTTCGTTCACATCTTCTCAGTCCACGATGAACAGGGTGGCGCCCTGTGGGGAGGTGGACCGATGGGGTTCTGCATTGTCCGCCACCTGGTAGCTCATGCCGGGCGTCAGGGTGAACTGGCGGCCATCCTGCAGCTCGGTGTGCAGCTCGCCACTCAGGCACAGCAGTACATGGCCCTTGGTACACCAGTGGTCCGATACATAGCCGGGTGTGTACTCGACCATGCGCACGCGCACCTCGCCAAATGTCTGGGTGCGCCAGAAGGCCTGGCCGGCTTCGGCGCTTTTTTCTTCGCGCGGAATGTGTGCCCAGTCGGTGGTGGCAAACGGGATGTGTTGCATTTTCATGGCCGGCCTTTCACTGCGCGCACAGGCATCTTCTTTCCGATGAACACGGTGGCAATCACGGCCAGCGCAAAACCCAGGGTGACGGCATCGAGCCGCTCGCCCAGCAGGGGGACGGCAAACAGCATGCCCAGGAATGGCTGCACCAGCTGCACCTGGCTCACGCGCACCGTGCCCCCCAGGGCCAGGCCCCGGTACCACGCAAAGAAACCCAGCCACATCGAAAACACGGCCACGTAGGCAAAGCCCCACCAGGCCGATGCCTGCAGCGTGCCTTGCGGGCGGGCCATGAATGTGGCGGGCAGGGTGATTGGCAACGCGATCAGCAGCGCCCAGCAGATCACGTGCTCGGCCCGCATGCGCTGCGACAGCCGCGCGCCATACCCGTAGCCCACGGCGGCGCAGCCCATGGCGGCCAGCAGCAGCGCATCGGCCGGGTGCAGGGCCAGCCCCGCGCTGCCCGAGCGCAGCAACGCAAACCCCACCACCAGACTGCTGCCAATGGCGGCGCAGATCCAGAAACCTGCCGACGGGCGCTGCCGGTGCAGCAGCGCACCCACTGCGGCGGTGGCCAGCGGCAACACCCCCACGATCACGCTGGCGTGCACGGCCTCGACATAGCGCATGGCTACCGAGGTGAACAGCGGAAACCCGAACACCACCCCTGCGGCCGTGACGGCCAGCGGCCACCAGTCCGCACGCCGGGGCCAGGGCGCGCGCGTGGCCAGCAAAAACAGGGCCGACAGCCCGGCCGCCACCACCGCCCGCCCCAGGGCGATGAAAACGCCCGACATCTGTGGCGCTTCGGGCGTACCCACGGCCATGCGGGTCATGGGCAGGGTCAGTGCGAAGATGGTGACGCCCAGCAATCCCAGCCACAGGCCCTTGATTTCTTCGGATTTCATAGTGTCAGCATCCACAGCGCGGTCGCCACCAGCACCAGGGCCAGCAGGCGGTTGAACCACAGCAGGCGCGCGCCCTGCGCCAGCCACTGGCGCAGCAGCGAGCCCACCAGCGCATAGACAAAATTGCTGGTGAAGGCAAACACCATCATCACGCTGCAGATGATGGCCAGGCGCTCGCCCGGGTTGGTGGCGGGCTGGCCGGCCGCGTTGACCACCCAGCCCGCACTGAGCGTGAGCGCCAGCATCCAGGCCTTGATGTTGACGAACTGCAGGCCCACGCCCTGCCAGAAGGTCACGTTCAGGCGCGAGGTATCGATGGCGGTCATCTGGCCTGCACGGCTGAGCTTGAGCGCCAGCCAGAGCATGTAGGCCACCCCCAGCAGCGTCACGGCCCAGCGCAATGCAGGCACGCCGGTGATGAGCGCCCCCAGGCCCAGGCCGCTGCCCAGCATGAGCAGCGTCCAGCCCGTGGGCACGGCCAGGCAAAACCGCAGCGCGCGCCTGAGGCCCAGGTTGGCCGCCAGCGCGGTGGACAGGGTGGTGTTGGGCCCGGGCGAAAAACTCATGGCGGTGCAAAACAGCAGCAGGGCGGTGAGTTCGGCGACGCTCATGGTGGGGTGCGGGGAGAGGAATAAGGAGGGGGCTTGTCGGAGGTTGGCCTTCAATGTAATCTTGCAACCAATACACAACCAGTACAGACAGTCGGCGCAGTTGCAAATCTGTATTGCCCGGCAAGACAATACACACGGGCGCCTGGCGGCGCACCCCTGCAGGATGCCACCATGCTGATGAAATCGTCCACCCAGTCGCTGACCGAACAACTGTCAGCCCGGTTTGCCGAGCGCATCCGCAACCGCCTGATGGCGCCGGGCGCGCGCCTGCCCTCCGTGCGCCAGTGCGCGCAGCAGCATGGGGTGAGCCCTTCCACCGTGGTGGCGGCCTACGACCAGCTGCTGGCGCAGGGCCTGGTGGAGGCACGCAAGAACCGGGGTTTTTTTGTGCGCGAAAGTGGCCGGGCGGTGGATGTGCCGGACGGCGACCTGGACACTCGGGCGCGCCCCGACGACTTGGCGCTGGAAAGCGCTGCCGCCAACTGGAGCACCGCACACTGGTTTGCGGCGCGTGCCGCCGGGCGCGCGGGCGCGGGGGTCTCGCCCGTCAATGCCACGGCGCTGATCCGGGGCATGTTCCACAAGATCAGCGACAAGCCCCAGCCTGGCATGGGCGTCTTTCCGCCCGACTGGCTGGAGTCCACCTTCATGCCTGCGGCCGTGCGCAAGGTCACCAACTCGCGCGCCCTGCAGGACTTTTCGCTGCAGTACGGCGAGCCGCTGGGCGATGCCGGCCTGCGGCGCGTGCTGGCCAAAAAGCTGTCCACCCTCAACGTGCACACGGTGCCCGAGAACATCATCACCACCGTGGGGGCCACGCATGCGCTCGACATCGTGAGCCGTACCCTGCTGCGCCCGGGCGACCCGGTGATGGTGGAGGAGCCCGGCTGGGCGGTGGAGTTTGCGCGGCTGGCCGCCCTGGGCATGCACATCCTGCCCGTGCCGCGCCGCGCAGATGGCCCGGACCTGGAGGTGATGGCGCGGTACTGCGAGGTGCACAAGCCCAAGCTCTATGTGAGCGTGAGCGTGTTCCACAACCCCACGGGCTACTGCCTCACGCCGGGCAGCGCCCACCGCGTGCTGCAGCTGGCCAACCAGCACAACTTCCATGTGGTGGAAGACGACACCTACAGCCACATTGCGCCCGAGCATGCCACGCGCCTCACGGCACTCGATGGTCTGCAGCGCACCATCTACGTGAGCGGCTTTGCCAAGATCCTGGCGCCCAACTGGCGCATCGGCTTCATGGCCGCGCCGCCCGCGCTGGTGGAGCAGTTGCTCGACACCAAGCTGCTGGCCACGCTGACCACGCCCGCGCTGCTGGAAAAGGCCCTGGCCTTGTGCATCGAACAGGGCCAGCTGCGCCGCCACGCCGAACGCATCCGCACCCGGCTCGATGCCGCCCGCGCGCGCAGCGTCAAGCTCGCACTGGGGGCGGGCTGCACCTTTGCGGCCGAGCCGGTGGGCCTGTTTGGCTGGGTGGAGACCGGGGTGGACACCGATGCGCTGTCGCAGCGCATGCTGGACGAAGGCTACCTGCTGGCGCCCGGTGCGCTGTTCCATGCCGAGCGCAAACCCAGCACGCTGATGCGCATCAACTTTGCCACTACGCAGGAAGCTGCGTTCTGGAAGACCTTCGCCCGGGTGCGCGACGAGCAGGCAAGGTAAGCAGGCCGGGCGCGGCCCCTTCGCGCAGAGCGAGGGCCGGAACGCGTTGCCGGCTTCGGGAGAAGGCGCGCAGTGCCTCAGGGGCGCGCCTCTTTCGCCTAGGGCCTGTTCACACTATTTTTCCCAGTGCGAAGGCAGCTCCCGCGACGCCAATCTAGGCGCGTGACGACGCCAAGGCCGGGGCCTTGGCTAGGAACGCAACGACGAGTGGCGTCGCGGGGGCTGCCTTCCCTTCGGGTTGCGATGCAAACGGGCCATCCGCTGTGTTGCCAAGCCTCGCTGGGGCCACACCCCAGCTTCGTTTGGCGCCTAGCGCCTGGCCCGTTTGCTTCGCAACGCATCTGGCAAAAATAGTGTGAACAGGCCCTAATTCCTTTCCACTTCCAGGTCCGACAGCACCCGCAGCAGCGCGCGGTTGACCTCTTCGAGGTCCATCTCGTAGGTTTCGCACAGCTGGCGGATGGCGCTGGCGTCGTCCGTCTCCAGCGCGCAGGCCATCTGCAGGCCCCCCGCGTAGGGGCCGGTGCGCAGCACGGTGGCGTCGTAGATGCGTTCGGACAGTGGCAGGCGCTTGAGGATCGTGCCGAGCGGCTCGCCCAGCAGCTCACCGATCTGCGAGAGCAGGCCGCACAGGTAGATCTCGCGGCGCAGGTCGTTCTCGATGCCGGCGTCCAGCAACCGGGCCGTGAGCTGGGCGCGCATCACCATGGCTTCGCGCACGGGCCGCATGTTGGCCTCGGTGCTCGCATGGGGCAGCTGGTCGGACAGCCAGCGCTTGATAGAGCTGTAGCCCATCATCACCAGGCCCCGGCGCAGCGAATCGATGCCCGTGCGCAGGCCCAGCGCGGCCGAGTTGGTGTAGACCATGAAGCGGTAGGCGAGCAGCGGGTCCTCGCCCATGATGTCTTCAAAGGTCTCCAGCGACTGTTCGGCGTCGACGGCCTTCATGAGCTTGAAGATCACCGCGTGCGACGGCTGTTGCGAATGGTGGCGCAGGCTGTGGAGCACATCTTCCGCCGGCCACCCGGCCAGTGCCATCGCGTTGCCCTGGTCCAGGCAGTGTTCCATGAG
>DATLGV010000234.1:0-6618 GCA_035540275.1 Acidovorax sp.
CCGCTGGCATCGCCATCATCCAGATCGACGAGCCCGCCATCCGCGAAGGGCTGCCACTGCGCCGTGCGGGATGGAAGAGCTATCTGGACCGCGCCACCCGCGCCTTCCGCATCAGTGCCAGCGGCGTGCGCAACGACACGCAGATCCACACCCACATGTGCTACAGCGAGTTCAACGACATCCTGCCCGCCATCGCGGCCATGGACGCCGATGTGATCACGATTGAAACGAGCCGCTCGGACATGGAGCTGCTGCAAGGGTTTGGCGACTTCAAGTATCCGAACGAGATCGGCCCCGGCGTCTACGACATCCACTCGCCCCGCGTGCCGGGCGTGCAGGAGATGGCCGCACTGCTGAAAAAAGCCGCCGAGGTGGTGCCCGTGGAACACCTGTGGGTGAACCCCGACTGCGGCCTCAAAACCCGGGGCTGGCCCGAGACCGAAGCCGCCCTGCGCCACATGGTGCAGGCCGCGCAGGCCGTGCGTGAGCGGTTGCTGGAAGAAGCGGCGCTGGCCTGACCGACTCCCTGTCTCAGCCTGCGGCGCGCTTCATCTCGGCCAACTTCACCAGCACCTGCAGCGCGTGGTTCAGCGGCGTCGGCACGCCCAGTGCCGCGCCACGCTTCACCACGTAGCCGTTCAGGTGGTCGATCTCGGTGGTTTTGCCCCGCGCCAGGTCCTGCGCGGTGGACGAGTACTGGCTGGGCATGGTGCTGGCAATGCCGCGGACGGCGGCCTGCACATCGCCCGGAATCGTCACCCCATCGGCAGCCGCCACGGCCAGGCACTCGGCCATGATGTCGGCAATCACCTGCGTCACGCCGGGCACCTGCACCAGCGGACCATAGGGCTGCTGCGACAGGGCCGACAGCGCGTTGTAGGCGCTGTTGAGCACCAGCTTGGCCCAGAGCGCGCCGCGCACGTTGTCTGACACCTGGGTGGGAATGCCCGCCGCCGTGAGCTGGCGGGCCACTTCGTCGCTGCGCGGAGAAGGGGCAATCACCAGCTCGCCCCGGCCGTTGTGGACCACATGTCCGGGGCCCCCCATGGCGGTGGCGACATAGACCACGGCGGCGGCCACCGGCGTGCTGGCGTCCAGCACGGCGCGCACGCGTTCGTCGTTGTCCACACCGTTCTGCAGGGTCAGCACCAGCGCGCCGGGGGCCAGGTAGGGGCGAATCTGGCGCGCGGCATCTTCCGAGTCGGACGATTTCACGCAGAACAGCACCACGTCTGCGCCCTGCACGGCACTGGCCTCGGTACTGGCCGCCAGGGGCACTTGCACATCCAGCATCGCCGTCTGCAGCCGCAGGCCGTTGTCGCGCACCGCCTGCACATGGGCAGGGCGCCCGATCAGGGTGACGGCATGGCCTGCGCGCGCCAGCAAGGCGCCAAAGTAGCAGCCCACGGCACCCGCGCCCATCACGGCAAAGCGCACAGGCGGGGTAACGGGCAGGGTGGAGGACGCATCAGCAGCAAGGGTCATGGCGGGCTCGCGATGGGCAAGGCTCAGAAAGATCGAGGCAACAGCATTTGACACCATGCCAGCATGGCGCACCCAGGTTTTGCAGCGCTGGCGGCTGGGCCGGAACACTTCATCACACCAGCACGCCAGCACGCCGGCAAGACATGTTCCAACGCGACCCGGGTCTTTACGCTCACCGGCGCATGGCTCGGGAATCTCTCCAGCACTTCTTTCCACATCTGCAGTTCTCCTCTTATGTGGGACTGGGATTGCCGCTGCTGGCTTGGGGGCAGGACATTGAAAGGGATGACTCCAAGGGCAGGCGCAGAGACTGCCGGCTTTCAAACACACGGTGCTCACCGGTGACAGGGTCCACAAACTCCAGCGACCGGGCGAGCAATTGCAGGGGCCGCGAATAGTCGCCGTCGGGCGGATCGTTGACGACGGGATAGAAAGCATCGTTGCGCAATGGCAGTCCCAGGGCGGCCATGTGCACCCGCAATTGGTGGCGCTTGCCGGTGACGGGCGACAACAGATACCGTGCCCAGTCGCCTGCAACCTCCATCACCTGCATGTGGGTGTGGCTGTTGGGCTCGCCCGGCGCCTCCTGCATGCGAAAGAACTGCGGGCTCTCCTGCAGGCGGCTGCGATGGTCGCGCGGGAAGACCAGGTCGGTGCGCCAGGGCGCGATGGCCTCGTAATGCTTGACGATCTGTCGGTCGCGGAACAGTGCCTGGTACGCGCCGCGCGTGGCCCGGTGCACCGACAGCATCACCAGGCCGGCCGTGTCGCGATCAATACGGTGCAGCGGCGACAACTCTGGCAGCCCCAGCCGGTTTTTAAGCCGCACCAGCAGGGTGTTGTGCAAATACCGGCCCGAGGGCGTCACCGGCATGAAGTGCGGCTTGTCCGCCACCACCAGATGCTCGTCCTGATACACCACGGCTTCGCTGAACGGCAACACAGGCTCGGCGGGCAGGCTGCGGTAGTAATAGAGGCGCAGCCCGCCTTCAAAAGGTCGCGCGGGGGGTACGGCCTGTCCGCGCTCGTCCACCACATCGCCAGCCTCCATGCGCTGGCACCACTCATCGCGGGAAACGGCAGGCAGCCGTTGCGCCAAAAAATCCAGCATGCTGCCCTGCCCGCGAGGCGGCAGCACCACGCAACTGGGGCTGACTCCCTCGCGCACAGGCAGTACGTGGGGGTGGTGAGGGTTGTGCATGGTGCACACATTCTAGGAGTCTGTGGAGGTGGCTCGGCATCGCGACGGCCCCAGACCGACAGCCACTGGGCCACAGCCACAGCCCGCAGACCAAACCCACGCCGTGCCAGGTTGTAGGACAAGCACGCCAAAGAGTCCATTGGCGCCGCAAAGCCGCATCCTGCGGGCTAGCATAACCACTCCATGACAGACTCCAAGCTGGACCACCGCATCGGATCGGCAACGGCTGCCACCCCTGCCGCGTCTCCCCCACGGCGGCACCCTCACTGGGCGCGTGTGGGATGGGGCGTGGCCGCAGGCATGGCGGGCTTGCTGTTGATCGGCGGCGTGGCGGTGAGCCGGTGGGACTGGAACCATGCCAAACCGTGGCTCAACCAAGCCATCAGCGAGGCAACCGGTCGGCAGTTTGCTGTGGAGGGGAATCTCTCGGCTTCCTGGCACTGGCCACAGCCCCTTGAAGACGGCTGGCGCCGCTGGGTGCCAGCCGTCACGGTACAAGGCACACAGCTGGTCATGCAGGACCCGCCGGGGTTTGTCCGCCCCGGCACGGCCGCAGAGGCCCGCCCCACGGCACGCGCCGAAATGGCACGCGCATCGCTCAAGCTCTGGCCCCTGTTGGCACGGGAAGTGGTCATTGAATCCCTGGAACTCTCCGGTCCTGAGATCGCCCTTGCCCGCCTGCGCGACGGCTCCAACAACTGGACCTTGCCCCCCCAGCGGGTGCCCGACGACACCCTGCCGCACTGGACATTCCGCATCGACCAGCTGGTGGTTCGCAAAGGGGAGCTGGCCTATGCCGACGCAGCCCGGGACCTTGACCTAACCGCCCGCATCGACACCCTGAACGACAGGCCGCAAATCGCCGCCCCGGCGGACCCAGGCTCTGCCCCCGCCACCACCACCGATGCCGCCGGTCCCCCTGTCTATGGAATGCGCTTCGACTTCAAGGGCGCCCTGGGCAAGGCGCGCATCCAGGGCGAGGGCAAGGCGGGCCCCGTGCTCACACTGCGTGACAAAGAGGTGAACTACCCGCTGCAGTTCACCGCCAGGGCAGGCAGCGTGGAAACCGCCGTGCAAGGCATTCTGGCCAACCCGGGAGCGCTGTCGGGTATGGATTTTCAGGTCATGCTCAAGGGCGCCAGCATGGCCGATCTGTACGCACTCACAGGCCTGGTCCTGCCGAACACCCCTGCCTTTCAAACCCGGGGGCGACTGCAAGGCAGCCTGCAACCGGGCCGGGCGGTGTGGGACTACCGCGACTTCAGCGGCACCGTGGGCCAGAGCGATCTGCATGGCAATCTTCGTTTTGTGTCGGGTACGCCGCGGGGCAAACTGTCAGGCGCCATCACCTCCAACCAGTTGCGCCTCGTGGACCTGGGCCCGGTGCTTGGCGCCACCAAAGCGGCGACGGCCCAGCAAGCGGGCCGCAGCGGCAAGGTGCTGCCCGACGCCGCCTTTGCGACCGACCGCTGGAACGCCATGGACATGGACCTGAGGTTCACGGGGCGGCGCGTGATCAGGCCCCACAGTCTGCCCTTGGAAGACCTGAGCGTGCACGCCCTGCTGGACGATGCGGTACTGCGCCTGCAGCCCCTGCACTTTGGGGTGGCCAAAGGCCAGATCGAATCCCTGCTGGTGCTGGACAGCCGCAAGCGGCCGCTCACCGTACGCATGGACACCCGCGTGCAAAACCTGCGGCTCGCCTCGCTGTTTCCCGAGGTGGAACTGACACGCAAGAGCCTGGGGCGGCTCGATGGCGCCCTGGCACTCAATGGCAAGGGCAGCTCGGTGGCACAGTGGCTGGGCACCAGCACGGGAGAGGCCCGGCTGTATGTGCGCGACGGCACCCTGAGCCGCGAACTGCTGGACCGAGCGGCACTCAACGTCGGCAGCATCATCGTGGGCAAACTGTTTGGTGATGACAAGGAAGTGCAGCTGCGTTGCGCGGTGGCCGACCTGGCGGTGCGCGAAGGCGTTGCCACGGTACGCACTGCAAAGCTGAGCACCAACGAAGCAATGGTGGATGTCACCGGCACCATCGACATGGCACAGGAACGCCTGAACCTGAGCGTCAAACCCGCCTCGCTGCAATGGAAATTCTTCTCCCTGCGCACCCCGCTGTATGTGCGGGGGACTTTGGGCAAGCCCCAAGTGGGTGTCGAGCCCGGCCCCCTGCTGTTGCGCGCCGGCGCAGCGATCGCCGCCGTCGTGGCCGCACCTGCAGCCCTGGCCCTGGTGCCTGTGACGGTACCTGGCGCCGACGACGACGCCCAATGCGCGCCTTTGCTCGCGCAGGCCACCCGACCGGTCAAGGCCGGACGAGCGGGCCCGCCCCCTGCACGCAGCCCATCGCGCTAGGGATCCTCTGCACGAATCGAGCGGCCAGTGGGCGCTGCGGATCGGGAGGGGCTGCAAGGCGCAAAACCTCGCAATAGCTGCGGCTATTGCGAGGTTTTGCAACGCCGCAGACCGCCCGAGACCGCAGCTGCACACGGCGTGGTGATTTGTGCAGAGGGTCCACAGGGCCCGTTTGGGCCTTGGCCTCTGCGGGGACGTGCAGCAGCCAGGTTCCAAGGCCCCGCATGGCCCCAGGATGCCCTGGCACTGGTGACCGCTACAAATAAAGAAGCCCATGGCCTGAGCCATGGGCTTGCGCTTGCTTTGTGGGGAAACGAGGCTCAGTCGGCCGTGGCCTCTTCAGGCTCGGCAGGTTCTGACTTGGCAGAGCGCTCTTTTTTGGGCAAAGGCTGAATGTCCAGCAGCACCTCGGGGGTTTCCACGCCCTTGTCGTCCTTCTTCATCTCGATATCCACGGTCAGGCGCCCCCCTTCGGTGAGGCGACCAAACAGCAGTTCATCGGCCAGCGCGCGGCGGATGGTGTCCTGGATCAGGCGCTGCATCGGGCGGGCGCCCATGAGCGGGTCAAACCCCTTCTTGGCCAGGTGCTTGCGCAGCTGGTCGGTGAAGGTGACTTCCACCTTCTTCTCTGCGAGCTGCGTCTCCAGCTGCAGCAGGAACTTGTCCACCACGCGCAGGATGATCTGCTCATCGAGCGCCTTGAAGTTGACGATGGCATCCAGCCGGTTGCGGAACTCGGGCGTGAACAGGCGCTTGATGTCGCCCATTTCGTCGCCCGCCTGGCGCGGGTTGGTAAAGCCGATGGTCGCCTTGTTCATGGTCTCGGCGCCGGCGTTCGTGGTCATGATGATGAGCACGTTGCGGAAGTCGGCCTTGCGGCCGTTGTTGTCCGTCAGCGTGCCATGGTCCATGACCTGCAACAGCACATTGAAGATGTCCGGATGCGCCTTCTCGATCTCGTCGAGCAGCAGCACCGCATGCGGCTTCTTCGTGATGGCTTCGGTGAGCAGACCGCCCTGGTCGAAACCAACATAGCCCGGGGGGGCGCCGATCAGTCGGCTCACGGCGTGGCGCTCCATGTACTCGGACATGTCGAAGCGGATGAGCTCGATGCCCATGATGTAGGCGAGCTGTTTGGCCGCTTCGGTCTTGCCCACGCCGGTGGGGCCGCTGAAGAGGAACGAGCCGATCGGCTTGTCGCCCTTGCCCAGGCCCGAGCGGGCCATCTTCACGGCGCCCGCGAGCACCTCCAGCGCCTTGTCCTGGCCGAACACCACGCTCTTCAGGTCGCGCTCGAGGTTCGCGAGCTTGCCGCGGTCGTCGTTGGACACGGAAGCGGGCGGGATGCGCGCGATCTTGGCCACGATCTCCTCGACCTCGGTCTTGGAGATCGTCTTCTTGCGCTTGCCGGCCGGCAGGATGCGCTGGGCGGCACCGGCCTCGTCGATCACGTCGATGGCCTTGTCGGGCAGGTGGCGGTCGTTGATGTACTTGGCGCTCAGCTCGGCCGCGGCCTGCAGGGCGTTGGCCGCGTACTTCACGCTGTGGTGCTCCTCAAAGCGCGACTTCAGGCC
>DATLGV010000235.1:0-1538 GCA_035540275.1 Acidovorax sp.
GGCAGGCCCTGGGCCAAGCGCTCGGGCGCGACACGCCCGCCTGGCGCGCCGAGGGCCGACGCCTGCTGCGCAGCTGGGCCCGCTGGCCCCGCGCCTACCACGACACCACGCACCTGCGGGCCTGCCTGCGGCACCTGCAGGCGGCGCAGGACCAGCAGCCCGGCGCGATCCACAACCCCCACGCTGTGGCCCTCGCCCTGTGGTACCACGACGCCATCTACTGGCCGTGGAGCGGCTACAACGAAGAGCGCAGCGCCAACTGGGCGCACCAGTTCCTGCTCAGCCAAGGGCTGCCCACCACGCTGGCCGAGACCGTGCATCAGCATGTGATGGACACCCGCCACACCCCGGGCCCCGCTCACCGGCGATGCGTTGTGGGTGGTGGACATCGACCTCGCGATCCTGGGCCAGAACGATGCGGTGTACCGCCAGTTCGAACGCAACGTGCGGCGCGAATACTTCTTTGTGCGCTGGCCACGCTACGTGGCAGGGCGCAGCACCGTGCTGCAAGGCTTTCTGGACCGCCCGCACATCTACGGCACGGACTACTTTGCGCAGCGCTACGAGGCGCAGGCGCGCGTCAACCTGCAACAGGCGCTGAGCGCGCTGGGCCAGGGCAGGCTGTATCAGTAGGAAATTGAGCGAAAACGGCCTGTAGCGCTAGTGAATCATGCGCCAGCAGCTATACAAAATATAGCAATTACTCAGAAACAGACCCGCGGCGAACAGGCATGGCCACGGGCTTTTCAGCACCTGCATCGGATGGCGCCGCGCAACTGCCGCAGCTGCTGCACCCCCCATCGCTCCCGCCGCAGCCCGGCGACTGAGCCAGCCCCGGATGGACCTTGCCCAACCCCTGGCGCCAGCGCCCGGGCAGATACCGCCAAAGCACATAGAGCGCCGCAGCAAGCACGATCAGACCGACGATGAATTGCTGGGCCATAAGAACCTTTTCACTCAGCCGCCGCCCAGCGCCAGCGCCACGCGGTAGGTCACAAAGCTGGCGGCATACGCCATGGCAAACAGGTACCCCACCATGAGCAGCGGGTAGCGCCAGCCGTTGGTCTCGCGCCGCACGGCGGCAATGGTGGAGATGCACTGGGGCGCAAACACATACCAGGCCATCAGCGACAGCGCAGTGGCCAGCGACCACGAGCCCGCAATCAGCGACCCCAGCTGGCTGGCCACCTCGTCGCCCGTGGCAGACAGCGCGTACACCGTGCCCAGTGCGCTCACCGCCACCTCGCGGGCCGCCATGCCGGGTACCAGCGCAATGGCAATCTGCCAGTTGAAACCAATCGGCGCGACGATGACCTCCAGCAGACGGCCCAGCTGGCCGGCCAGGCTGTAGGTGATGGCGGGCTGCGTGGCGCCTTCTGGCGCGCCAGGGTAGGTGGACAGGAACCACAACAACACGGTGACGGCCAGGATGATGCCGCCCACCCGCTGGATGAAAATCACCGCCCGCTCGTACAGCCCATAGGCCAGGCCCCGCACGCTGGGCCAGCGGTACGCGGGCAGCTCCATCATCAGCGGCG
>DATLGV010000236.1:0-7877 GCA_035540275.1 Acidovorax sp.
CCACGCCCTCGGCCGGGTTGCC
Organism: Acidovorax sp.; assembly: GCA_035540275.1. GTDB lineage: Bacteria > Pseudomonadota > Gammaproteobacteria > Burkholderiales > Burkholderiaceae_C > Acidovorax. The sequence goes on from DATLGV010000236.1 coordinate 23, forward strand.
CGCCACCAGGGCGGGCTGGCCCTTGACGGGCGGCGGCGCGGGCGGTGGGTTGCGCACCACCAGCAGCACGCCCTGGGCGGCATGGAAGTCGGCGCGGGTGAGCGGGCCGTGGGCGCGCAGGGGTGCGGCGTTGTCAGGTGTGGCGCTCATGCCCGGGCCTCGCGCATCAGCACCGCCGCGCGCAGTACGGCGCGGATGATTTCGACATGCGTGCCGCAGCGGCACAGGTTGCCCGACAGCTCGCGGCGCACGGCCGCTTCGTCGGGGTCGGGGTTGCGCTCCAGCAAGGCCACGGCCATCATCACCATGCCGTTGAGGCAATAGCCGCACTGCGCGGCCTGCTCGTCCACAAAGGCTTGCTGCACGGGGTGCAAGCTCTCCGAGCGTCCGCAACGCGCGGGCAGCCCCTCCAGCGTGGTCACCTCGCGGCCTGCCGCGCCCTGTGCCGGGATCACGCAGGCCCGCGCGGCCATGCCATCCACCAGCACCGTGCACGCGCCGCACTGCCCCAGTCCGCAGCCGTACTTGGGGCCGTTGAGCGACAGGTCGTTGCGCAAGACGTGCAGCAGGCTGGTCGCCGCTGCGCAGGCAGGCAGCGTGCGGGCCTGGCCGTTGACGACCAGGGCGGGTTGCGCGGCGGGAGATGGAGTGCCCATGGCCGATCTGTCGCCCGCGTTCACCGCGCCGAAGCCCATCCAGCGCGCGGGCACGTCCAGACTCCTCTGTGGAAAAGCATGCTTTTCAGACGCTCAGGTAGGCGCGCCGCACCTCGTCGTTGGCGGCCAGCTCGGCCATGCGGGCCTGGTAGCGGATCTGGCCTTTTTCGAGCACGTAGGCGCGGTCGGACACCAGTTCGGCAAAGTGCATGTTCTGCTCGGACAGCAGAATGCTCACGCCCTGCTCCTTCAGTTCCAGGATCATGTGCGCCATCTGCTCCACGATCACCGGGGCCACGCCTTCGGAGGGCTCGTCCAGCAGCACCAGGTAGGGGTTGCCCATGAGCGTGCGGGCCACGGTGAGCATCTGCTGCTCGCCACCGCTCATGCGGCCGCCAGGGCGCTGGGGCATCTCGCCCAGGTTGGGGAAGAGCTTGAACAGGCGCTCGGGCGTCCACACCGGGGCGGCCATGCCGTCGGGCCAGGTGCGGGCGGGCTGGCGGCCGACTTCCAGGTTCTCCATCACCGTGAGGTCGGTGAACACGCGGCGGTCTTCGGGCACAAAGCCCAGGCCCAGGCGCGCGGCGTCGTGCGGGTCGCTTTTGGAGATGTCGCGGCCCATGAACTGGATGCTGCCCTTGCGCTTGGCCAGCATGCCCATCAGCGTCTTGAGCGTGGTGGACTTGCCGGCGCCGTTACGGCCCATCAGGGCCACGACTTCGCCCCGGCGTACGTCCAAGTCCACGTCATACAGAATTTGCGCGGCACCGTACCAGGCCTGCAGGCCCTTGGCCTGCAACAGCAATTGTTGGGGTTCGTGGGTCGTCATGCTCATGCGGCCTCTGCGGCAGCGGCTGCTGCTTTCTTCTCGAAGGTCTTGCCGGTGCCGAAGTAAACCTCCTGCACCTTGGGATGGTCGCGCAACTCCAGCGGCTTGCCCTCGGCAATCAGCCGCCCGCGCGCCAGCACGATCATGCGGTCGGCATAGGCAAACACCACATCCATGCTGTGCTCGGTGAAGAGCACGGCCATGTGGCGGTCGATCACCAGCTGCTTGGTGAGTGCCATGAGTTCGTTGCGCTCCTTGGGCGCCATGCCGGCCGTGGGCTCGTCCATGAGCAGCAGCTTGGGGCTGTTGGCCATGGCAATCGCCAGCTCCACCCGCTTCACATCGCCGTAGGCCAGCACGCTGCAGGGGCGGTCGGCTTGCTGCTTCATGCCCACCTGGTCCAGCAGCGCCAGGGCCTCGTCGCGCCGGTGGTCGGCCGCCTTGCGCCACATCGAAAACAGCTTGTGGTCGTGCGAGATCAGCGCCATCTGCACGTTCTCCACCACCGTCAGCGATGCAAACGTTTCGGCGATCTGGAAGGTGCGGCCCACGCCCATGCGCCAGATGTCGCGGGGCTTGCGACCCACCAGCTCCTGCCCATCGAGCTGGATGGAGCCTGCATCGGCCGGCAACTGGCCGTTGACCATGTTGAAGGTGGTGGACTTGCCCGCACCGTTGGGGCCGATAAGCGCCAGCAGCTCGCCGGCAGCGAGTTCAAAGTGGATGCCATCCACCGCCTTCACGCCGCCAAAGGACTTGCCCAGGCCAGAGACTTTGAGCAGGCTCATGCCGCGCCCTCCTGCTTGTTGATGCCGGCTTCGCGCTTGTTGTCGAAAAGCTGCTTGATGGCGCCTGCGATGCCCTGCGGGAACAGCAGCACCAGGATCAGGATGATGGCGCCCAGCATGGCGCGCCAGTAGTCGGTGTTGCGCGCCACGGTGTCGTGCAGCCAGGTGAAGGTGACCGCGCCCACCACGGGGCCCGCCAGCGTCTGGATGCCGCCCAGCAATACCATCACCAGGCCGTCCACCGAGCGCCCCACGTGCAGCGTCTCGGGCGAGATGCTGCCTTTGGAAAACGCGAACAGCGCGCCGCCCAGACCCGCAAACAGCCCAGCGATCACAAAGGCCGTCCACTGCATGCGCTTGACGTCGATGCCGATCGCATCGGCCCGCAGCAACGAGTCCCGCCCGGCGCGCAGTGCATAACCAAACGGCGAGAACAGCACCCGGCGCAGCAGCAGCACACCGCCCACCACCAGCGCCAGCGTGAGGTAGTAGTAGTTGCGCTTGTCCGACAGCCATGCGGCCGGCCACACGCCCGTCAGGCCATTGCTGCCGCCGGTGAAGCCGTCCCACTGGTAGCAGATGGCCCAGGTGATCTGCGCAAACGCCAGCGTCAGCATGGCCAGGTACACGCCCGACAGCCGCACGCAGAACCAGCCGTAGAGCAGCGCGCCCGCCGCCGCCGCCAGCGACGCCAGCAGCAGGGCCAGCTCCATGGGGATGCCCGCCGAGCGCACCAGCAGCGCGGCCGCATAAGCGCCCAGGCCAAAGTACGCCGCATGGCCGAACGAATGCATGCCCGCCGGGCCCATGATGAAGTGCAGGCTGGCGGCAAACAGTGCGGCGATGAGCAGGTCGATCATCAGCACCGTGAGGTACGGCGAGCCCGTGGTCAGCAGCGGCAGCACCACCAGCACCGCCACCAGGGCTGCGCCGCCGAGTTGGAACCAGCGCTCGGGCTGGCGCAGGGGCGCCTCGGGCAGGCCGGTGTTGCGGCTCACGCCCTGCGGCTTGCCCATGAGGCCCCAGGGGCGCCAGACCAGCACCACGGCCATCACCAGAAACTCCACCACCAGGGTGAGCTTGGAGAACGACACGCTGAAACCCCAGATATCGACCACGCCCAGCCAGATGCAGATGGCCTTGATCTCGGCGATCAGCAGCGCCGCCACATAGGCCCCGGGGATGGAGCCCATGCCCCCCACCACCACCACCACAAACGCGGCGCCGATGGTGTTGAGGTCCATCTCCAGCGTGGCGGGCTCGCGCGGCAGCTGCAGCGCGCCGCCCAGACCCGCCAGCAGCGCGCCCAGCGCAAACACGGCCGTGAACAGCCAGGCCTGGTTCACGCCCAGCGCGCTGACCATTTCGCGGTCTTGCGTGGCGGCGCGCACCAGCGTGCCCCAGCGCGTGCGGGTGAGCAGCAGCCACAGCAGGCCCAGCACCACCGGGCCCACGACGATCAGGAACAGGTCATACGAAGGGAACTGCCGCCCCAGGATGTTGACCGAGCCCGACAGGCCCGGCGCGCGCGGGCCCAGTAACTCTTCTGGCCCCCAGAACCACAGCGCTGCGTCCTTGATGACCAGCACCAGCGCAAACGTGGCCAGCAGCTGGAACAGCTCGGGCGCCTTGTAGATGCGGCGCAGCAGCAGCACCTCCACCAAAGCGCCGAGCGCCCCCACCGCCACCGCTGCCAGCAGCAGCGCGGGCCAGAAGCCCAGGCCCGTGCCCAGCTTGGCCACCAGCGAATAGGCCACATAGATGCCCACCATGAAGAACGAGCCATGGGCAAAGTTCACGATGCGCGTGACGCCGAAGATCAGCGAGAGCCCGGCCCCCACCAGGAACAGCGAGGAAGCCCCCGCCAGCCCATTGAGCAGCTGAACGACAAAACTCGAAAAACTCATCTCAGTCTCCGCGGCGCAACCTGCGCACCGCCCACAGCCTAAAAAACCGGCGCGGCCTCAGCGAGGGCCGCCGCGCAAGGGCCGCCCCGCCGCGCTGGCGGCGTCCCCCTTCCCGCGCGCAGCGCGAGAGAAGGGGGAAGCGGCGTAGCCGCTCAGGGGAATGCCGCCTATTCAGGGCGCATCTTCTTGACTTCGTCGTTCGAGGGCTGGACTTTGCTGCCATCCACGTAGCGGTAATTCACCATCACGCCCTTGCCCCCTTCGTTCTTGGTGCGGCCCACATAACCGCCCATGGTGGACTGGTTGTCTTCGGGCCGGTACACGATGGGGCCAAACGGCGTGGGCACCTGCAGGCCCTTGAACGCAGCCACGAGTTTTTCGGTGTCGGTGGAGCCTGCCTTCTTCATGCCTTCGGCCAGCGACTTGATGGCGCTGTAGCCCACGATGGAACCCAGGCGCGGGTAATCGTTGAACTTGGCCTGGTAGGCGGTCTGGAAGGCCTTGTGCTCGGGTGTCTGGATACCGTACCAGGGGTAGCCCGTGACGATCCAGCCGTTGGGCGCCTCGTCCTTGAGCGGGTCCATGTATTCGGGCTCGCCGGTCAGCAGGCTGACCACCTCACGGCCCTGGAACAGGCCGCGCGTGTTGCCTTCGCGCACGAACTTGGAGAGGTCAGCGCCAAACAGCACGTTGAAGATCGCGTCGGGCTTGGCATCGGCCAGGGCCTGCACCACGCTGCCTGAATCGACCTTGCCCAACGGAGGCGCCTGCTCGGCGACAAACTCCACATCCGGCTGTGCGGCCTTGAGCAGCTGCTTGAAGGTGGCCACGGCCGACTGGCCGTATTCGTAGTTGGGGTACACCAGGGCCCAGCGCTTTTTCTTGAGGGCAGCGGCGTCGGGCACCATCATCGACACCTGCATGTAGGTGGAGGGGCGCAGGCGGTAGGTGTAGCGGTTGCCGTTCTGCCAGACGATCTTGTCGGTCAGCGGTTCGCCGGCCAGGAAGAAGAACTTCTTTTGCTTGGCAAAGTCGGTCAGCGCCAGCCCGATGTGCGAGAGGAACGAGCCCGTGAGCACATCGACCTTTTCGCGCGACACCAGCTCTTCGGCCGCGCGCACGGCATCGCCAGGGTTGGCGTTGTCATCGCGGATGATGAGCTGCACCTTCTTGCCCAGCACACCGCCCGAGGCATTGATCTCGTCCACCGCCAGCTCCATGCCCTTCTTGTAGGGTTCCAGGAAGGCGGGCTGCGCCTTGTAGCTGTTGATCTCGCCAATCTTGATGACATCCTGGGCGTGCACCACCGGGGCCAGCGTGAATGCCAGCGCGGCTGCGGCCGTGGCACGCATGAGGTTTCGTCGCATCGTCATGGGGAAACTCCTGAAGGGTGGGTTGGGAAGGGGACGGAAAAGACTGCTCGGGATGGTAGTGCGTGCTCTGCGTTCAGTGCAGCTCAGCGCAGGCCATCCACACCTTTGATCTCGGAAACCTGCAGGCCGCCAATGCGTGCCAGCGGGCGGCCGCTGTCGGTCACGACGATGGCGACCACGATTTCGTTGGCGCGGGGGGCGTCGGCCACGCGGGCCTCCATGGCGTCGAAGTGGCTGCGCACATAGGCTGCATCCTTGTGGCCCAGGGGCACGTCGATGGCCGTGCCCAGGCCGCCCATTTTCTTGCTGGACGGCACCAGGGCGGCGCCCTTCTCCACGGCCACGCGCAGGGGCGCGCCCAGCTTGGGGTGCAGGATGGCGGCGGCGTGTTCCAGCTCGCCCGCCTCGCCCACGATGGCGGCCTTGCCGTAGCTCTGGGCCTGGCCGGGTTCAATGCCCAGGGCGGCAACGCAGCGGGCGCCCAGCAGTGCGCCCAGCTCTTCGCCAATGGCAACCAGCTCGTCGAGGTTCTCGACATAGCGGCCTGCGCAGGGGTTCTCGATGACGGCCATGGCCAGCGCCTTGCGCACAGGCGGCTGCACATCGCGGCCCATCTCCACGCGGACTTCGTCGGTTTGAACAATGATTTTTCGGATCTTGGCGGGCATGGGAGGTCTCCTCGGGGTTTGAGTCAGCGCAGGCCGTTCCACTGGCTGATGTCTGCGGCCTTGAGGCCGCCAACGCGTGCATGGATGCGGGCACCGGTGGACATGGCCAGGATGAAGACGATTTCGTCGGATGCGGGTGCGCCGGGCACGCGCACCTCGATGGCATCGAAATGGCTGCGCACGTAGCTGGCGTTGATGTGCGTGAGCGGCACATCCAGCGCCGCGCCGGGGCCGCCCACTTTCTTGGTGGAGGGCACGATGGCCAGCGCGTTGGCGGGCTGCCCCGTCTTTTCCTCGGCCTGGCCCTTGGCGTAGGCATTGCGGTCGCCCTTCCAGCCCAGCAGCTCGCGCATGGCGTAACCACCGGGCACATGCCACAGCGCGCCGTGCTCCAGCTCGCCGGCCGCGCCCACGATGGCACCCTTGCCGTAGGTCTCGATGCGCTCGGCGGGCACGCCCATGGCCTTCAGGAGGCGCTGGGCCATATCCAGCCCCACATCCTGCAGCGCGTCCATCATGGGGAGGATGTCGGGCTCGTACCGGCCTGCAAACGGGTTGGTCAGCACTGCGCCGATGGCACCACGCAGCAGCGGCACATCGGCCACCGGCCCGAATTCGTGCCGGATTTCCTCAAGATGGGTGAAAACGCGTCGTATCTGGATCATTCTGGAGACCTGTGCAATTCGTTAAGCAAATACTGAACCAACTTCCGATTCCATCACTTCCCCCCGCAGCAATGCCGCTCCCGTCAGGGCTTGGGGCGCCGAGGTCGCCACAAACTGCCCCTGACAGGCCAGCAGTGCAAACCACAGCAGGCCGCTGGACTGCAATTCTTGCGCTTTTTGCAGCCCCTGGTGCAAGGCCTGGCGCACCAGCCCGGTGGGCAAGGCGGGGACATCCACGGTGACGGGAATGGCACCCAGGTCACTGCCGTCCCGCACCTGGTACGCGGGCCTGCGCACAATCCGCGCATCGGCCACATCCACCGCGTTCGCCACGATGGTCGCTGCCGCATCGGCCTGTGCCGCCGTGCGCGCCAGCACCGTCACGCTGTCGGCAATGCCCAGCGACTGGCTGCGCCCGCGCCAGCCGCTGGTGGCCACACCGCGCACCGGCATGGCGCTGTCGATGCGCATCTGCCCGTCCAGCACCAGGCCGTGGCGCAACTGCGCGGCGTTGAGTGCAGCAATATCGGCGTACACCCCCACCGCGACCGACTGGCCGGGCGCCAGGTGCAGCGCAATGTCGCCGCCGTTGTTGACCCAGGCGCGGTCTATGCCCGGCTGCTCGTAGCAGGCCAGAATCTCCTGCGCCACCGCACCCGCCACCGCTGCCATCGATGTGATGAAGCCTGCGCGGTAAGGGCTGCAGGCGGCCCACATGCGGCGCGCCACCACGCCCTGCACCGCGCAGTGCGCACCCACCGGCGCCCGCAGGCCGGGGAGCTCGTTCACCAGCTCCTGCAGCAGCCCCTCAAAACGCTGCCACGCGCGCTCGTGCGCCAGGGCCACGGCGTCGTGCGCCCCTTCGGCCTGGAGGATGAGGTCCATCGGCCCATGCTGGAAATGCCAGCGGCTGTCGGACAGGCGCTTGCGGCAAGCGTTCATGCGCGTAACCCGGTCAACCCAAGAGCG
>DATLGV010000237.1:0-2349 GCA_035540275.1 Acidovorax sp.
GCGTGGTAATGCTATCTAAACAATAGCTGCTCAGGCATGTGGTTCTGGCGCTCGGGGGCTAAAACTCATAAAACCTACCAAACTCAGTCTTTGGCGGCCTTGCGCGGGGTTTTGGCGGATTTCTTTTTGGCCCCGCCCGCCTTCTTGCCGCGCAGGTGCAGCACCCAGGTCACCAGCAGCCACAGGTAGCCCGCCGGGATGCTGTACGCCGCCCAGGCCGCCAGCGACAGCGGCGGCGCGGTGATGGAGCGGGGGTTGGCAATGGTCTCCAGCAACTGGCGTGTGCCGGTGCCCAGCGTGGGCGTGGCGTGCTGGCTGCCCGATCGCGCCATGAGCGCGCCCATGAAGGTAAAGAACTCCATGAGCAGCGCGCCGATCAGAAAGCACGCCAGCAAGGCCATCAGCTGCGCCACCGCGCGCCGGTTGCCCTTGGCCAGGAAGACGATGACCGATACCAGCCACAGCACGGGCAACAACAGGGCCACGGCGGGCCAGGCGGACAGGAGTTTGGACATCGGAGAAACGGCAGTGGCAACAGAAAGCAACAGACGGCGACAGGCAGCAGGGGCCGCCGGTGCAGGCACCAGCGGTTCATCGGCAACGCGCCCAGGGGGCGCGACTGCGGATGATAGAGGCTGGCTGTCCCGGGCCGGTCGCGCCCCGCGCCGGGTGCCGCCGCGCTCCCGGATGCCTCAGGCGGCCACGAAGTCGGCCACCGCCTGCAGCACCTCGGCCTGCTGCAGGATCTTGCGGTGCCCCAGCCCCTCGGTGGCCAGCAGCGTGGCGCCGGGGATGTGGTCGCGGTAGGCCTCGCCGTCGGCAAAGCGGTTGATGCGGTCGCCCCGGTCGTGCACCACCAGAGTGGGCAGGGCAATGCGCGGGCCCACGGCCGGGGGCTCGAACTGGCGCATCAGGATGCCTTCGCGCGCCTCGATGCGCCGCTGCATGGCGGCGCGCGTGCGCTCGGACAGGCCAAACACCTGCGCAAACAGGCGCGTGTATTCATGTGGCGAGGCGGGCGGCGCCAGCAGCACCAGCCGCCCGGTGGCCAGGCCCCGGCTGGCCGCGTGGGCCGCCGCGTTGGCCGCCAGCGAATGGGCCACCACGGCGTGGGGCGCCGAGTCCTGCGCGTGCAGGCGGGCCGTGGTGTATTCGATGGCGCGGGCGAACTGCGGCAGGTTGCTCACGCGGCCCCGGCTGCCGCCGTGCGCGGGCAGGTCCACCAGCACCGGGCGCAGGCCGCGCGCGGCCAGGGCGTCGGCCAGCGGCAGCATCTGGCGTGCATGGCCGCCCCAGCCGTGCAGCAGCAGCACCGTGGGGCCGTGCGGCTGGGCCTGGGGCAGGTAGAGCGTGATCTCGGCGTCTTCAAACGCCAGGCGCTCCGTGCGCCAGTGGCCCGGTGGCGCGGCGTTGCGGCCGGGTTTGCGCAAGGGCAGGGGCGTGCCAAACAGGCGGTAGGCTGCGCGCACGGCCAAGGTGGGCCACAGGCGTTCGGCCGTGCCCAGCGCTGCACGCAGCAGCCGCATGCCGGGGTGTTCGCCGTAGTAGCCAGCGGTGGCCTGCAGCGCGGTGGAAGAGGAGGTGTTCATGTGGGGCTCCAGGTAGCAGGGGATGGAGGGAAGTGGGCGCGGTGCGCGGCTCAGTAAAAGATCCAGTCCCGGTTGCTGCGCGGAAGGCTGGTGAGGGTGCTGCGCAGCGCCCGGATGGCGCCCACTGCGGCCGCAATGGCGGCAATGCCCAGGATGATCAACATGGTGGTTCCTTTCTTCGCACGGTTGTGCGAAATTGGGGCAATAAAAAACAAGAGGTCTCCATCGCGCACCGCCGGATGTCAGGCGGGGAGAGGGAGGTAGCTCTTGACGAGGCGCGCCCAGGACGCCTCGGTGCGTGCCACTGCCTGCGGATCGCGCAGGAAGCGAACGTCGTGCAACAAGCCCATGATCAGGCCATAGATTTCGCCCACCAGCTGGTCGGGCGGGGTGTCTGCCGCCAGGTGCCCGGCCTCGATGGCCTGCAGCACGGTGCGGCGCAATGCGGCGCGCCAGCGGGTGATTTCAGCGTGCAGCAGGTCGCGCAGTTCGCCCTCGCGGTCGTCCAGCTCGAAGGCGCCGGCGGTGTAGATGCAGCCGGTGAAGGCCTCTACGTCGCGCGTGCGGGCAATCCAGCGGCGCATGATGTCCTGCAGGCGCGGCAGGCCCTTGGGCTGCTGCATGGCAGGTACAAACACGTCCGCCAGAAAGCGGCGGCCAAACTCCTCGATCACCGCCTTCTGCAGCGCCTCGCGCGAGCCGGCGCGCGAGAACACGCCGCTCTTGGACAGGCCCACACGGTCGGCCACGGCCTGCAGCG
>DATLGV010000238.1:0-11621 GCA_035540275.1 Acidovorax sp.
GGACGCGGGCAACATGCTCAAGCCCGCGCTGGCGCGCGGCGAGCTGCACTGCGTGGGTGCGACGACGCTGGACGAATACCGCAAGTACATCGAGAAGGACGCGGCGCTGGAGCGGCGCTTCCAGAAGATCCTGGTGGGCGAGCCCAGCGTGGAGGCCACCATCGCCATCCTGCGCGGCCTGCAGGAGCGCTACGAGCTGCACCACGGCGTGGACATCACCGACCCGGCCATCGTGGCCGCGGCCGAGCTGAGCAACCGCTACATCACCGACCGCTTCCTGCCCGACAAGGCCATTGACCTGATCGACGAGGCCGCGGCCAAGATCAAGATCGAGATCGACTCCAAGCCCGAGGCCATCGACAAGCTCGACCGCCGCCTGATCCAGCTGCAGATCGAGCGCGAAGCGGTGAAGAAGGAAAAGGACGAGGCTTCGCAAAAGCGGCTCACGCTGCTGGAGGAAGAGATCGCCCGTCTGCAAAAGGAGATTGCCGACCTGGAAGACATCTGGACTGCCGAGAAGGCCCAGGCCCAGGGCAGCCAGCAGGTGCGCGAGCAGGTCGAGAAAGTGAAGCTGCAGATTGAAGACTTCAAGCGCAAGGGCGACTTCAACAAGGTCGCCGAGCTGCAGTACGGCAAGCTGCCCGACCTGGAGCGCCAGCTCAAGGAGGCGCAGGCCAAGGAAGAAGGCAAGGATGGTGCGTCCACCCCCAACCGGCTGCTGCGCACGCAAGTGGGCGCCGAAGAAATCGCCGAGGTGGTGAGCCGCGCCACGGGCATCCCGGTGGCCAAGATGATGCAGGGCGAGAAGGACAAGCTCTTGCAGATGGAAGCCAAGCTGCACGAGCGCGTGGTGGGCCAGGACGAGGCGATTGCCGCCGTGGCCAACGCCATCCGCCGCTCGCGCTCGGGCCTGTCGGACCCGAACCGCCCCACCGGTTCGTTCCTGTTCCTCGGCCCCACGGGCGTGGGCAAGACGGAGCTGTGCAAGGCACTGGCGGGCTTCCTGTTCGACAGCGAAGACCACCTGGTGCGCATCGACATGAGCGAGTTCATGGAGAAGCACTCCGTGGCCCGGCTGATCGGCGCGCCGCCCGGCTATGTGGGCTATGAGGAGGGCGGCTACCTGACCGAAGCCGTGCGCCGCAAGCCCTACAGCGTGCTGCTGCTCGACGAGGTGGAAAAAGCCCACCCCGATGTGTTCAACGTGCTGCTGCAGGTGCTGGACGATGGCCGCCTGACGGACGGCCAGGGCCGCACCGTGGACTTCAAGAACACGGTGATCGTGATGACCAGCAACATCGGCTCGCCTTTGATCCAGGCCATGGTCGGCCAGGATTACGAGGAGGTGAAGGATGCGGTGTGGGGCGAGCTGAAAAACCACTTCCGCCCCGAGTTCCTGAACCGCATCGACGAGACGGTGGTCTTCCACGGCCTGGATGCGCAGCACATTGCCGCCATCGCCAAGATCCAGCTCGCGCAGCTGCAAACCCGCCTGGCCCGGATGGATTTGGAGCTGCAGGTGTCCGACGCCGCCTTGGCAGAATTGGCCAAGGTGGGGTTCGACCCGGTGTTTGGTGCACGGCCGCTCAAGCGGGCGATCCAGCAGCGCATCGAGAACCCGCTGTCGAAGCTGCTGCTCGAAGGGCGCTTCCCGCCCAAGAGCGTGATTCCGGTCACCGTCAACCCGGTGCTGGAGCCGGGCGTGTTCCAGTTTGGAGTGTCCGACAGGGGTTGAGCCGGCCGGGGCAGGGATCGAACCCTGGCCCCGAGTTGTGAAGGAGAGGTGTCGTTTGAATGATTTTGTTGCGGGCGTTGTGCGCCTGTTGCTGCGGGTGGTGGTGATCGCCATGGGGTTGGTGCTGTTCGCCAGCCTGCTGGTTGCGGCCATGGTGCTCGCACTGGTGTGGTTGCTGCGTGCAGGCTGGGCGCGCCTCACGGGGCGGCCTGTGACGCCTTGGGTGATGCGCATGGACCCACGCACGGGTTTCCGCACCGTGTTTCGTTCTACGGAGCGCTGGTCCTCTGCGCGACGGGCTGACGTGCCCGCCGACGCTGCAGCAGAGGCCCCTGCATCGCGCCGTGGGGGCGTCCTGCCGGGGGCGGCGCAGGTGACCGACGTGGAGGCGCGCGAAGTCCGCTGATGCCTCTGCGGTCTGGGGCGTTTTGCGCCTTGCAGGCCCTTCGGGTCCGCAGCGCCCCTTTGCCGCTCGACGCGTGCGGAGACCCCTGTTCGGTCACCACCTGCGCGGTGGGGGGCGCGGATTTCAACCTGGCCATGCCCCGCCTTTTTGTGACGCGCCCATCGGGGTGTCTCCTATGATCCGTCCATGACACCCGCCGACATCCACGCCCATTTCGATCTTCAACGCCAGGCGAGCCGCACGCATGTGGATGTGCCATTGCTGGTGCGCCGCGAGCGGCTGCTGCGCATTTCCAAAATGCTGGACGAGCATGGCCCGCTGCTGGCAGCGGCCGTGCAGGCCGACTTTGGCATGCGTTCGCCCCGCCTCACCGAGGTGGCGGACTTCTTTGTGCTGCGTACCCTGCTGTCGCACACGCTGCGCCACCTGGCCCAGTGGATGAAGCCCCGCAGGGTGCGTACGCCCTTGTTTCTGCAGCCGGCCAGCGCATACATCCAACGCCAGCCGCTGGGTGTGGTGGGCGTGATATCGCCATGGAACTACCCGGTGCAGCTGGCCCTGGCACCTGCCATCACCGCCCTGGCGGCGGGCAACCGCGTGATGCTCACGCCCAGCGAGCTGGCGCCCCATACCTCGGCCCAGCTGGCGCTGCTGGTGGCGCAGTTCTTCGCTCCCGATGAGTTCTGTGTGGTGCAGGGCGATGCCAACCTGTCCGCCTTGTTTGCCTCGCTACCGTTCGATCATCTGGTGTTCACGGGCTCCACGGCGGTGGGCCGCAAGGTGGCGCAGGCGGCGGCACAGAATCTGACGCCGACCACGCTGGAGCTGGGTGGCAAGTCGCCCTGCATCATTGACGGCCATTGCGACATGGCAGATGCGGCGCTCAAGATCGCGCATGGCAAGCTGCTCAACGCGGGGCAGACCTGCATCGCCCCCGACTACGTGCTGCTGCCGCGTGGCCGCGAAGGAGAGTTCGCGCAGGCCTACCGGGCCGCAGTGGCGCGCCTGTTTCCCACCATCGAAGGCAACGCCGACTACGCTTCCATCATCACGCCCCGCTACCTTGCCCGCCTGCGCACCATGCTGCAGCAGGCGCAAACCCAAGGAGCCGAGGTGCACACCATCGATCCCGCCGATGGCAAGCCCGTGGCCCCCACGGTGGGCACGCTGGGTGATGGGGCGAGCCGCCAGATGCTGCCCACCCTGGTGTTTGGTGTCACGTCGCAGATGCAGCTCATGCAGGAGGAGATTTTTGGCCCCATCCTGCCGGTGATCTCCTACGAGCTGCTGGACGACGCCATTGCCCACATCAATGCCGGGCCGCGCCCGCTGGCGCTGTACTGGTTCGGCCAGAGCGAGGCCGTGCGCGACGACGTGCTGCGCCGCACCGTGAGCGGCGGCGTGACGGTGAATGACACGCTGATGCACATTGCCCACGACAACCTGCCGTTTGGCGGCGTGGGCGACAGCGGCTGGGGTGCCTATCACGGCGAGCAGGGCTTTCTGCGCTTTTGCCACCAGAAGTCGGTGCTGGTTCAGTCGCGCTGGGCCATGGGGTCGCTGCTCTACCCGCCCTATGGCGCCAGGTTCGACCAGGTCATGGGGCTGCTGCGCCGCTGGTTGTAGCGCTGCGGGTTGTAGCGCTGAGCGAGGCCCCTGCGGGCCCTTTCTCATGTTCAGCGTGTTCGTCGTCGGCCAGCATGGCAGGGAGGGGCGGTCGGGTGATGAGCTGCACCATCGCATCGCGCAGCTGGCTGGTGGAGACCGGCTTGTGCAGCAGCAGGGCCGCCGTGGACTGCGCATCGCGCAGGCGCTGGGGCGAGGTGTCCCCGGTCATGATGATCGCGGGTACGTTGGTGCCCAGATAGGCGCGCAGCGCCTGCAGCACCTGTTTGCCGGTCTCTTCGTGCCGCAGGCGGAAGTCGGTGATGATGATGTCCGGTGTCACGTCCTCCAGCACTTCCAGGGCATCCGCGCTGGACTCTGCGGTCATGCACAGGCAGCCCCAGCTTTGCAGCAGTGATTGCATGCCCAGCCGCACCGCCTCGTCATCGTCGATGGCCAGCACCTTCAGCCCCCGCAGACTGCGGGCGTCCTGGGGCACGGCGGTATCGTCCTCCAGCGCGCCCTGCCAGCGGTCCAGCCACAGCCGAAACACCGAGCCCCGGCCCGGTAGCGAGCGCAGCTCCACGGACGTGCGCATTTCGCGTGCCAGGCGCTGCACGATGGCCAGGCCCAGGCCCAGGCCTTTGCGGCGGTCACGCTCCGGATTGCCGAGCTGGTGGAACTCCTTGAAGATGTCGTCCCACTGGTGCTCGGGGATGCCAGCCCCGGTGTCCCACACTTCGAGCGCCAGCCGCCTGCCGCGTGTGCGGCAGGCAATCAGCACGCCGCCGTGGGCGGTGTAGCGCAGCGCGTTGGAGATGAAGTTGTGCATCACCAGGCCGACCAGCGAGCGGTCGGCAAATGCGGCGGCAGAGGTCTCGCGGGTGCGGTACACCAGCCCGGCCGCATCGGCCTGCACGCCAAACTCCTGCTCCAGGGCTGTGAGCAGGGGCTGCACTGCAAAGGCGCCGGGCCGCACCTTGACCACGCCGGCCTCCAGCCGCGAGTAGTCGAGCAGGGTGGTGAGCATCTCGGCGGCAGCGCCCGCTGCGGCATGGGCGTGGTTCAGCACGGTGCGCTGGTGGTCGTTGAGCGGGCTGCGGTGCAGCGACTCCAGAAACAGACCCATGGCGTGCAAGGGCTGGCGCAGGTCATGGCTGGCAGCGGCCAGAAAGCGGGATTTGTCGCGGTCGGCCTGCTCAGCGGCCTCCTGCGACGCCAGAGCGCGTTGCGACTCGGCCCGCAACTGGCTGACCAGGCGCTCGTTTTCCAGCTTGAGCGCGATGCTGCGCCGCGTGGCCCGGTCGGCCGTGCGCGCCTGCAGGCAGGTCAGCGCGTAGTACACCCCCGTCAGGAACAACGCGGGCCACATCACCGGCCCACCCGCCAGCGCCACCGACAGCATCACGCCCCCGATGGCGCTGCTGAGGTAGGTCACGTAGGCCCGGTACAGAGGCGCTCCCAGCCCCAGCGCTCCGGACGACACGGTGCTGATGATGCCGATGGCGTAGATGACGCTGTCCGGCGTACCCCAGTGCAGCACCACATAACCCAGGCTGCCCCAGCTCAGGCCCATGGCCGCCATGCAGCCGATGAGCTTGCGTGCGGCGTGCGGGGCAGGGTCGACAAACGGGGCAATGCGGCGCAGCGTGAGAAACACCCCGGCCACCACCAGGGTGTGCGACACCAGCCACACCGTGATGGCCAGCGTGTCCGCCGCGCGGGCCATGACCCACAGGGTGCCCAGGGCAGTGGCCAGCGACGCCAGCAGCGTCATCGGAAAGTTCTGCCGCAGCAGGGCCACCTGCTCGCGCAGGACCTCGTCGCGCTCCCATACCGGCCAGCCCCAGCGCGTGGGCGGAATCACCGGGTCGAGGGGCAGCGGCTGGGTCTCAGAGGGGGTCATGGAGCTGCGGGGTGGACAGGCCCAGGCGCTGGGCCGCCAGCAGCGCGGCGCTGCGGCTGTTCACGCCCAGTTGCGCGAAGATGGCGGCCACGTGCACGCGCACCGTGTTCTCGCTCAGCCCCAGGTCGCGGGCAATCACCTTGTTGGGCCGGCCCGTGCACAGCAGCGACAACACATCGAGCTGCCGCGCCGTGAGCGAGGGGGTATCGGGCCCGCGCACCGTGGCGCTGTTGCCGCTGTTGATCGGAAAGCAGGGCTGGCCCGACAGCGCGCAGCTGATGGCCTCCAGGATGTCCTCGGCGCTGGCCGATTTGGGTAAGAACCCATCGGCGCCCCGCGCGCGCGCTTCGTGGATGGCATCGGGCGCCACGCTGGCCGACACCAGCACGATGCGCGCCCGGGGGCAGGCCTGCCGGAGCAGCCGCAGGCCATCCAGGCCGCTCATGCCCGGCAACTGGATATCCAGCAGCACCAGGTCGGTGTCGGCCTGTTGCAGTGCGCAGGCATCGGCAATCGACCCGGCCTCGGCAATGCTGCCCACGCTGGGGTGGTCCTGCACGATCAGGCGCAGCCCCGTGCGGAACAAGGTGTGGTCATCCACAAGCAAAAGACGGGCAGTCATACAGGCAAGTATTGCGCACAACCGGGTGTTGCGGGCTAGTCCATTTGTGCGATGGACGCAGGTATGGGCACTTTTTAGACTTTCCGTCAAGCATTGAAAAGCACCTTGGGTGCGTACCGATGCGCCAACCTTCGCAACCATATTCCCTTCGCAAAGGGTTCTCCATGACGATCAATGCACACACCCATGGCGCTGGCACCTCTGACGCAGGTTTGCACCACAGCGAACGAAGACCGGCGGCCACCCCTGGCGCAGCCCATGCGGGCACGGGCCTGGGAGGCAACGCCGTGGCCCATATCGTGCAGGCGCATTGCCCCGACATGCCAGCGGCTGCGGGGGTGGTGATCGAGCACCTGGACGCCCAGGCCGGGGCCTGGCAGTTCTCGGCCGATGCGGGGCAGACCTGGCGGGCCATCCGCACCGATCTCATCAACCGGCCGGGCAACATGGGCCTGGCGCTGGACCTGGATGCACGACTGCGGGTGCTGCCCTTTGGTGGACACCGGGTGACCGGCGCGCGGGTGGCATTTCATACGGTGCAGCGCAGCCATGGCCAGGGCAACGGCAGCTACCGTGCCTATGCCAGTGAAGACCGCGACGGTGGCTCGCGCACCGTCACGCTGGTGCTCAGCCTCGCGGCCATCAATGGCGCACCCCCTGCCGTGCATGTGCCGCGCCCGCGCAACAAGCGCGCGATGGGGCAGCGCGCCGCTGCTGCGGCGGTGGTATCGGCGGCAGCAGGCAGCACCCTGTCTGGCGCCATGATCATGGCTTGAGAGAGCGGCTTGCGCGGGCCCCGGCGCGGCGAAAAGCGGGGTGTGAACGTGTCGCCTGCCGGGCCCCGCTGCCCGTCTGTCAGGGTGGAAAATCCGTTTGCGGCGACAATGCTGGGTTTTCGATTTTTCATTCCCAGTTTTCGTTCGGTTTTTTCATGTCCAGTATCCAGGTTCGTCCCGCCACGCTTCGCGATGCCAAAGCCATTGCCCAGATCCACACTGTCTCTGCTCAAGAGGCTTACAAAGGACTGGTGCCAGACGAGCAGTTGAAATCCATGTCTTCGGTCGAAAAGCGCCAGGCCTACTGGCGCGAGGCCATCGAGTATTGCGAACCCCAGGTCCAGGTGGCCGTTGATGGCGAGAAGATCGTCGGTTTCGTGGGCTACGACCGTTCGCGCGATGAGAAGTCCCGCCCCACCACCGGTGAAATCTGGGCCATCTATGCAGCCCCCACGCACTGGAACCAGGGCGTTGGCCTGGCCCTGTGGGACGCCGCCCGCGATGGCCTGCAGGAAGAGGGCTGCACCAACGTGACGGCCTGGGTGCCGCTGCGCAATGAGCGCGCGCTGCGGTTCCACGAGATGGCGGGCTTCAAGCGCGAGCTGTCCACCGCCAAGACCGCCGTGATCGGCGGCGTGAAGATTGAAGAAGTGCGCCTGAAGCGCCCGATTAATGCGTGAGCACCCCCTGAGTCGCCTGCGGCGCCTTCCCCCTCTCTCGCTTCGCGGGAGGGGGACGCCACCAGCGCGGCTTGGCGGCCCTTGCGCGGGGGCGCTGGTCTGGGCCCTGCCAGTTTCCCAGGCTGTCGGTAGCGTCCGCGCTGTCAAAATTCAATGTCCATTCAGATTCCGTTGATCCACTGGACCCAGCAGGGCCAGCCCCAGCAGGCCCGGTGGCGCTCCGAGAGCGGGGCGCCCGCTCCGCGCCGGGTGGAGGTGGTGGACGACACCTTGTCTGCGGACGCTGCCTACCGCATGGCGTGCGAAGGCACGGGGCTGCTGTGGCAGGGGGACTTTCAGAACGCGCGGCATCTGCTGCAGGCGCTGATGCGCCGCGTGGACAAGAAGCCGCGCAAGTTGGCGGCCAAGGCGTCCCAGAAGCTGGCCGCCGCCACGCCTGCCGAGGCCTTTCACCTGCACCGCCAGGCCCAGGCGCAGCGCGCACGCGTACTGGCGTCGGTGCTGATCCCGCTGGAGGGCGACTACGGCATCGCGCTGCGCCGCGCGCCGGACTGGCGCGTGGCCTGCACCGAGGCCTGGGGCCCCGCCACGGGGGAGCGCACAGTGGCCACGCTGCGCGAGCTGCTCGGGCTGGTGGGCGCGCACGAGTGGCGCAAGAAAGGGGTCGAAATCCCCGCGCTGGGCACGCCGCCGTTCAACCGCATTCACCCGCACTACGGCGTTTTTTCGCCGGTGCGGGGCGAATATGTAGGCTTGGTGGCCGCGGCCCCGTTGCCCGGCAAGGCGCTGGCGTTTGACATTGGCGTGGGCACGGGGGTGCTGTCTGCGGTGCTCGCAAGCCGGGGTGTGCAGCGTGTGGTGGCCACCGACCAGGACCCGCGCGCGCTGGCCTGCGCGCGCGAGAACCTGCAGCGCCTGCAACTGCTCGATCGCGTGGAGCTGCAGCAGGCGGACCTGTTTCCACCGGGCCGCGCGCCGCTGGTGGTGTGCAATCCGCCCTGGGTGCCGGCGCGTGCCAGCTCACCCATCGAACACGCCGTGTACGACGAAGGCAGCCGCATGCTCAGGGGTTTTCTGGCAGGTTTGTCGGCACACCTGGAGCCCGGTGGCGAGGGCTGGCTGATCCTGTCGGACCTCGCCGAGCATCTGGGCCTGCGCCCGCGCGAGCAGTTGCTGGCGTGGATTGCCGAGGCGGGCCTGGTGGTGCGTGGTCGCCACGATGTGAAACCTGTGCATGCCAAGGCCGCCGATGCGCAGGATGCGCTGCATGCGGCGCGCGCTGCCGAGGTCACATCGCTATGGCGGCTTGCAGCTGCCTGAACCGGCGTCGGACTGCTCACCCCAGCAGCGCAGGCTGCGTCACGGCAAAGTTTTCCATGGCCGGGCTCGCGGGCAGCAGTTGGTCCAGCCGTTCGCGCAGGCTGGCGGCACGCTCGGCACCGGCCGCGAGCGCCACTTCCTCGAACATGGCCTCGCCCACATCCAGCATGCTGGTGCGGTCCTTGGCGGCGCGCAGCGCCTCGCGAAAGTGCTGCGCCAGTAACGGGTCGCGGCGCGCAAACAGACGCTCGCAGGTGTCGAAGAGGTACATGCGGGCCCCCGCCAGCGACCGCAGGGATTCGCCAGCTGCGGGGCGTTCGATAGAGGGCGTGGGTGCGGTGGGCGCTGGCGAGGGCGGCAGGTCTGCCGGCCCGGTCAGGTAGCCCTGGCGCATCAGGTTCTCGACGATCTGCGCACCGATGCCGTTGTACATGGCCTGCAGGTCGGACAGCGGCTTGCCGTCGGCCAGCAACAGCAGGGAGCGTTCGCGCAGGCTCAGGGTGCGCACACCGGGCGAGAGTTCCAGGCGGGCTTTTTCGGTTTTCTGCAGCAGCATGGGGGGTCTCCGGGCGGGTCGATCTCTGGATCGGAGATTTCAACCGCCGGGCGTGACGTCGTGATGACCCCTTGGCGCACAATCGGGGGCTGGCCTGCGCTGCCCCGGGCGCCATGTGCCTGTCTGATTGCTCCTTATTTGATAGCTGGTGGCGCTTGTTGCAATGGCGTTTGAAGCTGTTTTGTTTGATGTTTGTCGCTGCGTGCGTGTGCAGCCCCCTTGGTTGGAGAGGGGCTCATCGTGCCCGCAGTCCCTCTGTGATGACCTTGCTGCTCGCCCCGATGGAGGGGCTTTTGGATTTTGTGCTGCGCGACGTGCTGACCCGCGTGGGGGGCGTGGACCGCTGCGTGTCGGAGTTCATCCGCATCACCGGCACCCTGCTGCCCGACAAGGTGTTCCTGCGCTATGTACCTGAGTTGCAGCACGGCAGCCGCACGCTGGCGGGCGTGCCGGTGCGTGCGCAACTGCTCGGGTCGGATCCGGTTTGCATGGCCGAGAACGCTGCGCGCCTGGCGGCGCTGGGCCCGGAGGGGATCGACCTGAACTTTGGCTGCCCCGCCAAGGTGGTCAACCGCCACGGCGGCGGCGCGGCGCTGTTGCAGGAGCCCGAGCGCATCGCGGCTGTGGTGGCCGCCGTGCGCCGCGCCGTGCCGGCGCACCTGCCGGTGTCGGCCAAGATGCGGTTGGGGTTCAACGACACCCACCGGATGCGCGAATGCGCCCAGGCCATGCAGGCGGGCGGCGCGGCCGAGTTGGTGGTGCATGCGCGGACCAAGGCCGACGGCTACCGCCCACCGGCTTACTGGGAGCACATTCCCACCATTCGTGCGGCGGTCTCCATTCCGGTGGTGGCCAATGGCGAGATCTGGACGGTGGCCGATGCGCAGCGCTGCCGCGAGGTGTCAGGCTGCGACGCGCTGATGCTGGGGCGCGGCATCGTGGCAGACCCCGGCCTGGCACGCGCCATTCGGGCTGCCGATGCTGGGCGTCCGGACTCGGACACCGTGGTGTGGGCCGATCTGGTGCCACACCTGGCCGCCTTCTGGCAACTGGTGTGTGACGACCTGGAGCCGCGCCAGCGTGCGGGGCGCCTCAAGCAATGGCTCAACCTGCTGCGCCGCCGCTTTGCCGAGGCCGAGGTGGCCTACCAGCATGTGCGCACCATGACGGACCAACGGGCCATCACCGTGTGGGTGGCAGAACTGCAGGCCCGGGCTGACTGCGCCCAAGGGGCTTGAGCGGGCTACAGCAGGTGGTCCGGTGCCAAAGGGCCCAGCAGCTGCAGCATCAGCCGCAGCGGGGCACTGGCGTCGGGTTCGGTGGTGGCATCGGGCAGTCCGCTGCCCTCGGGCGCTCGCCAGCGCAGGCCCCGGTCGGTGGCCTGCACCTGCCAGGCGGCTTCGCTCAGCGCCGTTTCAATCTGCGCGGTGGCGCGGCGCGACAGCTCCGAGCTGCGGATCAGCAGGGCCACTTCGGTGTTCTGCCGCTGCGAGCGCATGTCCAGGTTCATCGACCCCACCGCCAGCAGGCGGCCGTCCACGATCATCAGCTTGGAGTGCAGCATGGCCCGTGAGCTGCCCTGCGACCCCACACCGCCCATGCTGCCCGACGCGCCCAGCGCCCCGCGCAGTCCGCCGGGCAGTTCGCTGCGCATCTCGTACAGCTCGACCCCCATGGCGAGCAGTTGGGGCCGGTGGCGGGCGTAGCCCGCATGCGCAATGGGCGCGTCGTTGGAGGCCAGCGAGTTGGTCAGCACCCGCACCCGCACGCCGCGCGCCCTTGCGGCGGAAAAGGCGGCTTCCATGTCCGGCCCGGGCACAAAGTAGGGCGAGATGATGAGCAGGTCGCGCCGCGCCTGGCCCATGAGCTGCAGCAGCCCGTCCACCACGGTATCGGTCTGCGCCTCGGTAACCTCAGGGCCTGCGCGGGGCGGCGGCGGGGGCGTACCGATGAAGGAGGCGGCGGTGGCCACCGCCGTGCCCCCCGCCCACGTTGCCGTGCGGGAGCCCGAGACC
>DATLGV010000239.1:0-1529 GCA_035540275.1 Acidovorax sp.
GGCATGCTCTGCGCGGGGTTGGTGCAGGCAATCCACAGGGCCCGGATCTCGCCGTCGGCCGCGGCCTGGAACATCTCCACCGCCGTCTTGCCGGGTTGGCTCGGCACATCGGCCACCCCCCACAGCGCGGCCACTTCGGCACGGTGCTGGGGATTGTCCAGGTCGCGGTGGGCGCTGAGCAAGTTGGCCAGGCCGCCCACCTCGCGCCCACCCATGGCGTTGGGCTGGCCTGTCAGGCTGAAGGGGCCCGCGCCGGGTTTGCCGATCTGCGCCGTGGCCAGGTGCAGGTTGATGAGCGCGGCGTTCTTGGCGGTGCCGCTGCTGCTCTGGTTGAGGCCCTGGCAGTAAAGGCTCAGGGTCGCTTTCGATGTGGCAAACCACTTGGCCGCCGTGGTCAGGTCGGCCACGCTGATGCCGCAGGTCTGCGCCACGCGCTCGGGCGTGCAGTCGCGCACCAGGGCCTTGAGCTCATCAAAGCCCGTGGTGTGCGCGGCGATGTATTCGGCGTTGGTCCAACCCTCCCACAGCATGAGGTGCAGCATGCCGTTGAACAGCATCACGTCGCTGCCCGGCTGGATGGGCAGGAACAGGTCGGCCATGCCGGCCGTGTCGGTGCGGCGCGGGTCGGCCACGATGACCTTCATGCCCGGGTTGGCGGCGCGTGCATCTTCGAGGCGGCGGAACAAAATGGGGTGCGCCCAGGCCGCGTTGCTGCCCACGATGAACAGGCATTGCGCGTGGTTCACGTCGTCGTAGCAGGCGGGCGGCGCGTCGGCGCCCAGGGTCTGCTTGTAGCCTGCCACCGCGCTGCTCATGCACAGGCGCGAGTTGGTGTCGATGTTGTTGGTGCCGATGAGGCCTTTGGCCAGCTTGTTGAAGACGTAGTAGTCCTCGGTGAGCAGCTGGCCGCTCACGTAAAAGCCCACGGCGTCGGGGCCATGCTGGGCGATGGTGTGGGCGAACCGGTCGGCCGCCAGCGTCAGTGCGGCATCCCACGGCACGGGCTGGGCGGCTGCTTTGCGTTGCGCGCGGTGCATCGGTTGCAGCAGGCGGGTTTGCAGGGTGACGGGGCGGGCGGCGGTAAGGTGCAGGGTCGAGCCCTTGGTGCACAGGCGGCCGAAGTTGGCGGGGTGGTTCGGGTCGCCACGCACGCCGGTGATCTGTTGACCGTCGCTCTCGATGATCACGCCGCAGCCTACGCCGCAGTAGGGGCAGGTGGATTGGGTTTCTTGCATGGCGTGGTTGGGGTTGTTCTGGCCTCAGGCGCTAGTGCATATTGCGATGTCAGCTATTATTTTGATAGTGCTGTGGTGTCCTTGCCGGGGGCGCATGCAGCGCCATCGCGCAACACGCTGTACTTGTCACACACCCACCGCCCTGCGCGCAGGCCCGGCGATGGGGCGCGTCAAATCGGTTGCCACCGTCGCCAGCTCTGCCGCATCCAGGTACACCGAGCCGTCTTCCACCTTCACGGCAAACTTCGGTGTGCATCCCTCGTCGGGCGCCGAGGCCTGGCCGTCGCACAGGCC
>DATLGV010000240.1:0-1688 GCA_035540275.1 Acidovorax sp.
AGCCCTTGAGGTTGACCCGCAGCACGGCGTCAAAGTCGGCCTCGGTCACCTCCAGAAAGTCCGCTGCCCGGAAGATGCCCGCGTTGTTCACCAGCACGTCGATGCGCCCATGGGTCGCCAGCACCTGGGCCACCAGCGCATCTACCTGCGATTTATCGCCCACATCGCAGCGGACATACAGCGCGCCCAGCTCCTGCGCCAGCGCTTGGCCACGCGCATCGTCCACATCGACGATCACCGGCTTGGCGCCTTCGGCCGCAAAACGGCGGATGCAGGCCTCGCCAATGCCTTGGGCACCACCGGTGACGATGCTGACGCGTTCACGAAGACCGAAGTGAATATGGGAGCTGGACGGGACTTGGATGGGAAGTGTCATGGGCGGTGATGGTAGCGGCACGGGCAGATGGCAGAGGCCGGAGCACCTGGATCGCGTGCCGAAGGGGGCTTAGATACGGTCGATGGAAATTCCATTCACTAGATACGATGTATATTATGTTAAATGAGTATTTGCCAAGCAAGAAACTTCAGCGGCCCGCGCAATCTTGGGGTGCAAAAAAACGGCCCGAAGGCCGTTTTTTGTTGTCCGCGCGATGTGAAAACCACAACGCCACGCACCGGACCGATCAGGCGAAGTTGGCTTCGGCAAACTTCCAGTTCACCAGCTTGTCGAGGAAGGTCTCGACGAACTTGGGACGCATGTTGCGGTAGTCGATGTAGTAAGCGTGCTCCCACACGTCCACCGTCAGCAGCGCCTTGTCGGCGGTGGTCAGGGGCGTGCCGGCGGCGCCGGTGTTGACGATGTCCACGCTGCCGTCGGCCTTCTTCACCAGCCAGGTCCAACCCGAACCGAAGTTGCCCACAGCGGACTTCACAAAGGCTTCCTTGAAGGCGGCGTAGCTGCCCCACTTGGCGTTGATGGCTGCGGCCAGTGCGCCCGAAGGCTCACCGCCACCCTGGGGGGCCATGCAGTTCCAGAAGAAGGTGTGGTTCCAGATTTGCGCCGCGTTGTTGTAGATGCCGCCGCTCGACTTCTTGACGATCTCCTCGAGCGTCATGGATTCGAACTCGGTGCCCTTTTGCAGGTTGTTGAGGTTCACCACATAGGCGTTGTGGTGCTTGCCGTGGTGGTACTCCAGGGTTTCCTGGCTGTAGTGCGGGGCCAGGGCGTCAATGGCGTAGGGCAGCGGGGGAAGGGTGTGTTCCATGGTGGTGTTTCCTCGTGGTTTGAAATTCTGGGATGCCGTCTGCTGCGCGGGCTTTCCTGAGCAATGCAGTCGGACACAGCGCGAAGGGGGCATTGTAGGAACATCAGGTGACCTGTGCAGCATGTGGGCTCCCGGATTCCAACCGCCGCGCCACAAACCGCCGCTGTCCTACAGACGGGTTGTCGGCCGCCCACCACCCTGCATGATCCGGTTACAAAAGTCGGGGCTGTGACACGGTCACATCCACGGCCCCATCGGCCAGCGTGGCCCGCAGTGCGTCGCCCGGCTGGGCCTGGCGGATGCTGGTGACGGCCTGGCCGTTGGTGTCGGTCAGCAGCGCATAGCCGCGCTGCAGCACCAAGCGCGGGTCCAGCAAATCCAGCCGGAGGGCGGCACGCTCCAGCCGCTCGGCGTTCTGCGCCACGCTGCGTTGCAGAGCCTGGGGCAATTGGGCCTCCAGCGCTTGTTGGTGCTGCGCCAGGC
>DATLGV010000241.1:0-3811 GCA_035540275.1 Acidovorax sp.
ACCTGGCGGCGCGCGACCAGGTGACGGCCGCCCACGTGCACATCACGCGCCACCTGGCCTTGCAGGGCGACCGGCTGACCGACCTGGCCCAGCGCGCGGGCATGACCAAGCAGGCCATGGCCAACCTCGTGGACCAGTGCGAGGCCTGGGGGCTGGTCACGCGCGAGGCAGACCCGCTGGACGCGCGGGCGCGCCGTGTGTGCTTCACGCCCACCGGCCTGGCCTGGCTGCAAGCGTTCCAGGATGCAGTGGCGCAGGCCGAGGCGGAGTTCCGCGCCGAGGTGGGCCATGACGTGGCCACTGTGGTGGCGATCGGGCTGGAAGCCTATGCGGGCGGCGATACGGGTGTCTGAGCCCCCACCGGCTCGGCGCACGCCAGCAACCATTCCTTGAAGCACTGCAGCGCGTGCAGCTGCGTGCGGCCTTCGGGGTAGCAGAACCAGTAGCCCACATCGCTCCGGTAGCCGCCGCGCAGGTCGGCATCGGGCAGGGGCTCGCGCACCAGGCCCGCCGTGATTTCGTCCTGCACCAGGCATCGCGGCACCAGCGCCAGGCCCATGCCCGCCATCACGGCGCGGATCATGGTCTGGAACTGGTCGAACTGCGGCCCGGCCAGGGGGTCGATGAGGCCCTGCACCCCGTGCGTCTCGCTCCAGCGCAGCCAGCCTTCCGGCACGGTCACGTGGCGCAGCAGGGTGTAGCGGGCCACATCGCGCGGGGTGTGGATGGGCCAGTCGGCCACCTTGGTGCGCGGGGCGATCAGCGCCACCTCGTTGCCCGTGATGTGGTGGGCGTGCGCGCCGGGCCAGTGGCCGTCGCCGAACAGGATGGCGCAGTCCAGTTCGGGCCGGGTGAAGTCGTAGCTGTGCACATAGGGCACAAAGTGCAGCGTGACTTGCGGGTGCTGCTGCTGGAACTGGGGCAGGCGCGGGATGAGCCACTTGGCGGCAAACGTGGGCAGGCTGGACAGGTGCAGCGCGCCGCCGCCGTCGTCGCTGGTGATCAGCTCCAGCGTGGCCGCCTCCAGCTGCGCCAGCACGCCGCGCACGGCCTTCTCGTAGCGCTCGCCGGCGGGGGTCAGCGCCAGGCGCTTGCGGCTGCGCTCGAACAGCGGCACGCCCACCCAGCCCTCCAGCTCCTTGACCTGTTTGCTGACCGCACTCTGGGTGAGGTGCAAGGCCTCGGCCGCGCGGGAGACGCTGCCAAACCGCGTGACCATGGAGAAAGCGCGCAACAGGTGCAAAGGGGGCGACAACCGGCGGAGGGAGGACATAGGCTCAGCGCTTGATCATTCCGTTATGGAATGTTATCAGGCCCAACCATTGCTTGTTGATTGGGAGCGGCCTCCGTAACCTTGAGGCTCCCTAACAGGAGAATCCTCCATGCAACGCCGTCATATGCTCTCAGCGCTGGCCGCTGTATCTTTCGTTCCTGGAATATCCTTGGCGCAAGAGGGCAAGCCCCTGCGCATCATCGTGCCCTTCCCCCCGGGCGGAGCGACCGACATCACGGCCCGCAGCCTGCAAGAGCCGCTGGCGCGCATCCTCAAGCAGCCCCTGGTGCTGGAAAACCGGGGCGGCGCAGGCGGCTCCATCGGCATGGCCGAAGTGGCGCGGGCTCCGGCAGACGGCCTCACCCTGGGTGTGGCCACGCTGTCCACCCACGGCGTGAACCCCGCCGTCTACAGCAAGCTGTCGTACGACCCCACCAAGGACTTTGTGGGCGTGACCGAGATCGTCAAGGCGCCCGGCGTGATCGTGGTGAACCCGACGGTGCTGCCCGTCAAGGACCTTGCCGAACTGGTGAAATACCTCAAGGCCAACCCCGGCAAGGTGTCGTACGCCACCCCCGGCAACGGCACCATCGGCCACATGTGGGGCGAGCTGTTCAAGCGCGCGTCGGGCACCTCCATGGTCCACATCGCCTACCGCGGCGCGGGCCCGGCCATCAACGATGTGCTGGCGGGCCAGGTGGGGGTGTACTTCGACCAGGTGGCCTCATCGCTGCCGTACATCAAGGCGGGCAAGCTCCGGGCGCTGGCCGTGTCCTGGCCCGTGCGGCTGGACGTGCTGCCCGACGTGCCCACCTATGCCGCGCTGGGCTACAAGCAGGCCAACGAACCCTCGTGGTTTGGCCTGGTCGCGCCCACCGGGACGCCCACCGCCGTGGTGGACTGTGTCCAGCAGGCCGTGGCCCAGGCCTTGAAGGAACCCGCCGTTCGGGAGCGCCTCGCGGGGCAGGGTCTGTACCCGTCGGGCACAACGTCCAAAGATTTCACCGCGCAGATCGCCCACGAGATCGAGAAAATGAAGGGCGTTGCCGCCTACGCCAAGGTGGTGCTCGACTGACCTGATTCCCCTGGGCCTTGGGCCCGGGACGGCCACAGCCGGGATGACGAAACGACGCGGATGCCCCTCAGGGATAACCATAGTCACATCCCGGTCTGGGCGGCTAGGCCAGCCGCCCTCCTTTGCGCACACTCTGCCTATGCATGCAGCCTTGAAACTGATCCACCACCGCTTCCAGCAGGCCCAGCCGGGTGTCACCGGCTCGCCGGGGCTTGCCACCCAACCTTCCTCCTCCGCCGCCGTCACTGCGGTGCCCGGCAGCACCCCGCTGGTGCTCGACTCGCCCCACAGCGGCACCCGGTACCCCGACGACTTTGGCTCCGCCCTCGACCTGGCCACGCTGCGCCGGGCGGAAGACACCCACGTCGAGAAGATCTACGCCTTTGCTCCCGCGCTCGGCGTGGCCTGGGTCGAGGCCCATTTCCCCCGCATCTACCTGGACGCCAACCGCGATACGACCGAGCTGGACACCAGCCTGCTCGACGGTGACTGGCCCGATCCCATCTCCACCGACCCCAAGGTGCTCAGCAAGGTGCGGCTGGGCAAGGGGCTGATCTGGAAGTTCACCGACCAGGGCGAGCCCATCTACAACCGCCAGCTCACGGTGGCCGAGGTGCGTGCGCGCATCGACCGCTGCTGGCGCCCCTACCACGCCGCCGTGGCGCAGGCCATTGACGCGGCCCATGCGCGCCATGGCTACAGCATCCACCTCAACTGCCACTCCATGCCCGCTGTGGCCGGGCGCTTTGCCACCGAGTTTCCGGGGCTGGAGCATGCCGACTTTGTGGTGGGCGACCGCGATGGCACCACGGCCAGCCCGGCGCTGTCGGCGCTGATCTGCGAGCACCTGCGGGCGTGTGGCTACAGCGTCGAATACAACCACCCCTACAAGGGCGTGGAGCTGGTGCGCCGCTACGGCCACCCCGCGCAGCACCGCCACAGCATCCAGGTCGAGATCAACCGCAAGCTGTACATGGACGAGACCACGCTCGCCCAGCACCCCGAGGGCATGGCCCGCCTGCAGGCCGACCTGCAAGCCCTGGTACACAAGCTGTTGGCACACGACCCGCGCTGACAGCCCAAGGCCCGAGCGCTGTGCGCGCCACGGGCGCTGTTTTCTCGGCGCAGCGGGGCGCGGCGCCGCCTAAAATCGACGCACAGGCGCGGCGCCAGACCGCTGCCACCCACCAGGAGACACCCGCATGCGCATCCTCATTGCCGAAGACGACCAGGTGCTGGCCGATGGCCTGCTGCGCACGCTGCGTGCCTCGGGCGCCGTGGTGGACCATGTCGCCAGCGGCAGCGAGGCCGACGCGGCCCTCATGACCAACAACGAGTTCGACCTGCTCATCCTGGACCTGGGCCTGCCCAAGATGCATGGGCTGGAAGTGCTCAAAAAGCTGCGCGGCCGGGGCTCCGCCCTGCCGGTGCTGATCCTCACCGCCGCCGACAGCGTGGAAGAG
>DATLGV010000242.1:0-2487 GCA_035540275.1 Acidovorax sp.
GGATTGCAAAGAGGTGAACGGCGTTGCGGTGGGCTGTGCTTGGGGCATGGCGCGGTCCTGCGGTGAGGGTGTCTTTGGGTGGTTCGGCAGGCGGGCTACAGCGCATCCAGCCGCGTGCGCAGGCTGGCCGCATGCTCGCGCAGCGCATCGAGCTGCGGGCCCTGCATCTTTTGCAACTGGCGGTACACCATGCCCAGGCGGAAGTTGTTGCCCAGCACACCGTCATTGCGCGCAAAAAAGTCCCAGTACAGCGCGTTGTAGGGGCAGGCCCACTCACCCACTTTTTGCCTTTTGTCGTAGTGGCAGCCGCTGCAGTAGTCGCTCATCCGGTCAATGTAGGCGGCGCTGCTCACATAGGGTTTGGTGGCCAGCAGGCCGCCGTCGGCAAACTGGCTCATGCCCAAGGTGTTGGGCACTTCCACCCATTCGAAGGCGTCGATGTACACGCCCAGGTACCAGCGGTGCACGGCGGCAGGGTCGAGCCCCGCCAGCAGCGCAAAGTTGCCGATGACCATGAGACGCTGGATGTGGTGGGCGTACGCATGCTCCAGCGACTGGCCCACGGCGTGCTGCATGCAGCGCATGCGGGTATTGCCCGTCCAGAACCAATCCGGCAGCGGCGTGCTGTGGCCCAGGGCGTTGCGCTCATCGTAGCCGGGCATGTGGGCCCAGTAGATGCCGCGCACGTATTCGCGCCAGCCGAGGATCTGGCGGATGAAGCCCTCCACCGCGGGCAGCGGCGCAGCGCCTGCGTGGTACGCGGCCTGGGCGCGCTCCACCACCTCGTGCGGGCGCAGCATTTTGGTGTTGAGCGCAAAGGACAGCAGCGAATGGAACAGCCGCGCGCTCTTGGTGCTCATGGCATCTTCATACGCCCCAAAGTCGGGCAGCGTGGTGGTGATGAACTGATGAAGCCACGCCAGCGCCTCGGCACGGTTCAGCGGCCAGCGCAGCGCATGGGCCTGCGGGTTGCCAAAGCTTTGCACGCCTGCGGCCTGGATGGTGGCCCACAGGGCGCTGTGGTCGTGCGTGGGGCGGGCGTCGGGCGGCAGTGCGGGTGTGCCGGGCCAGGGTTTGCGGTTGTCGTGGTCGTAGTTCCACTGGCCGCCTTCGGGCTCGCCCGCTGCGTCGATCAGCACGCTGTGGCGCTGGCGCATGCGGCGGTAAAAGTGCTCCATGAGCCACTGCTTGCGGCCCTTGAACACCTCGGCCATTTCGGTACGGGTGGTGTAGAAGTGTTCGCTGCTGACGGCTTGCACGGCAAAGCTTTGCTGTGCCCCCCAGGTGCGCAGTTGCTCGTCCAGCCGCCATTCGTCGGGGTGCTGGTATTGCAGCGTCTGCGCGCCGTAGTGGGCCATCAAGGCGGCCAGGTTGTCGTGGATGGACTGGCGGTTGCTGGCATCGTCAATGGCCACATAGCGCACGCGGTGCCCCGCCTCGCGCAGGTGGCGGGCCAGGTCGCGCATGGCGGCAAAGATGGCGAGGATTTTTTGCGCGTGGTGCAGCACGTAGTCCGTCTCTTGCCGCACTTCCATCAGCACGTAGACCACGCCTTCGTCCTGCGTGGCGAACCATGAATGCTCGGGGTTGAGCTGGTCGCCCAGCAGCAGGCTCAGCGTGTGAGCACGCTGTGGGGTGGAGGTTTGCTGCGTGGTCATGCCGTGCCCCACATGCGGCGGTAGCTGCCGTCGGCATCGTGGTCTTGCGCCTGCTTGATGGGGTTGAAGCGGCGGCCCCCGCGCGGGTCGGTACCGCGCCCGGCGATGTAGAGCCAGTTGGCCTGGTTGCTGTACACGTCGTAGTCCACCAGTTGCGATTCAAACCATGCCGCGCCTGCACGCCAGTCGCTATGCAGGTCGTAGATGAGATAGCTGGCCACCACCTGGCGCAGGCGGTTGCTGAGGTAGCCGGTGGCGGCCAGCTCGCGCATGGCGGCATCGACCAAGGGCTGGCCGGTATCACCCCGGCACCAGCGCTCAAAGCCGCGCGGGTTGTGCAGGGCGGGTAGCAGTTCTGACAGCCCCCGCGCCCGGTACAGCGCTGCGCCGTATTGCAGGTGCAGCAGCCGAAAGTAGTCGCGCCACAGCAGTTCAAACCACAGCCAGTAGGTGCCATCGTTGGCGCCGTGGTCGCGCTCAAAGGCTTTCAGGTCGGCATAAACCTGGCGCGGAGACAGCGCACCCACGGCCAGCCAGGGCGAGAACTTGCTGGAGTAATGAAGCCCCGTGAGCCCATTGCGCGTGTCCTTGTAGCTGTGGGGCAGCTTGCGGGCCAGGTACTGCGCCAGGTGGGCCAGCGCGGCGGCCTCGCTGCCATCGCAGGCTGGCGTGCCGTAGGGGAAGGATGAGCGGGCATCGCTGCCTTGCGGCGGCGCGGGTAGCTGGATGCTGGCAGCGCCCTGCTCTGCCCCCACGGCCTGCAGCAGGGGTGCGGGCACATCGGGCGGGGGCAACAGTTGGGCGGGCGCGGGCAGTGGCGTAGCGGGGG
>DATLGV010000243.1:0-8110 GCA_035540275.1 Acidovorax sp.
ACATCAGGGACGGCACGGTGCGCTGGACCGATGAGCAGCGCGGCGCCCCCGAGCTGGCGCTGGACAAGGTGGATCTGGTTTTGCGCAACGGCAACTGGCGCCACGACCTCCGGGTGGATGCCACGCCGCCGCCGCAATGGGGGGACCGCTTCACGCTGGTGGGTTTGTTTCGCGCGCCGCTGCTGCGCGCCCGCGATGGCAACTGGAAACACTGGAGCGGCCAGGTGTTTGCCCACTTCACGCGGGTGGATGTCTCGCGCCTGCGCCACCACGCCGATGTGGGCATCGAGGTGGCGCAGGGCCGGGGCGCGCTGCGGGCCTGGGCCGACGTGCGCAGCGGGCAGGTGGTGGGCGGCACGGCCGACCTGGCACTGGCCGATGTGAACACCACCCTGGCCCCTGATCTGCGACCGCTGGTGCTGCCCGCCATCCAGGGGCGCCTGGGAGGCCGCCGCTTGAGTGGCGGCTTTGAGTTCTCGACCCAGGCGCTGCAGTTCCAGACCGATGACGGCCTGACCTGGCCGGGCGGCAATTTGCGGCTGGTGCACACCGATGCCAGCGGCAAGGCCCCGGCGCAAGGCGAGTTGCGTGCCGACCGGCTGGACCTGGCGGCCCTGGCCCAGGTGGCCAGCCGCCTGCCGCTGGGGGCGACCGCCCATGATGCCCTGCGCACCTACTCGCCCCAAGGGTTGGTGGACGAGATCCAGGCCAGCTGGAAAGGCCCGCTGGATGCGCTGCAGCAATACCAGGTCAAGGGGCGCATCCGGGGGCTGGCGCTGGCAGGCGCCACCGATGGCGCCCCCCCCGTCCACCTGGGCCTGCGCGGCGCCAACGTGGACATCGACATGACCCAGGCGGGGGGCAAGGCGGCGCTGACCATGGCGCCGGGGGCGCTGGTGCTGCCGGGGGTGTTCGAGGAGCCGGTCCTGCCGCTCGACCGGCTCAGCGCCGATGTGCGCTGGCAGCTGGACGGCGGCCGCATCGCCGTGCAGGCCAATGACGTGCAGTTTGCCAATGCCGATGCACAGGGCGATGCCCGCGCAACCTGGCACACCAGCGACGCAGCCAAGGCACCCCACCGGTCGCGTTTTCCGGGGGTGCTGGACCTCACGGGCACGTTGCACCGCGCCGACGGCACCCGGGTGCACCGCTACCTGCCCCTGTCCATCCCCGCCGATTCGCGCCACTATGTGCGCGATGCGGTGGTGGCTGGCAGCGCCAGCAATGTGCAGTTCCGCGTCAAGGGTGATCTGCACGACCTGCCCTTCAACGACCCCAAGCAAGGTGAATTCCGCATTGCGGCGCGGGTCAAGGACGTCACCTACGCCTACGTGCCCACCGCACTGCAGCCCGCAGGCACCCTGCCCTGGCCCGCGCTGACCGATCTGGGCGGCGAGCTGATCTTTGAGCGCTCGTCCATGCAGGTGCGCGGCGCGAGCGGCGGCTTTGCGGGCAGCAAGGGCCTGCGGCTGTCCAAGGTGGAGGCGCGCATTCCAGACCTGGCACACACCGTGGTGGGCGTGAGTGCCGACGCACGCGGCCCGCTGGCAGAGCTGCTCGCACTCATGGCCAGCTCGCCGCTCGGGCACATGACGGGCAACGCACTGGATCAGGCCAGCGGCACGGGCAACGCCGACTTCCAGCTGCGGCTGAGCCTGCCCATCAGCGACATCAACAAATCCAAGGTGCAGGGCAGCGTCATGCTGGCCGGCAATGAGCTGCGCATCACGCCCGACACCCCCGTGCTCACGCGGGTGCGGGGCGCCGTACAGTTCAGCGAGACCGGTTTTTCGCTGTCCAACGTGCAGGCCCAGGCGCTGGGCGGCCCGGTGCGGCTGGAGGGAGGCATGCGCGCGCTGGCGGCCAACGCGCCGGCCACCGAATCGGCGGTGCAGATCCGTGCGCAGGGCACCGCCACGGCCGAGGGGCTGCAGCAAACGCCGCAACTGGGCATGTTGTCGCAACTGGCGCGCCGGGCCACGGGCAGCGCGCCGTACACGCTGGCCCTGTCCTTCCGCCGCGGGGTGCCCGAGCTGCAGGTCAACACCAGCCTGCAGGGCCTGGCCTTGGCCCTGCCGCCCCCGCTGGGCAAGACGGCTGACAGCAGCCTGCCCCTGCGTTTCGACAACCAGGTGGCGCGCGAATCGCTGGTGGGTCTGGCGAGCAGCAACGGCACCGGGAGCAGCAACGCCAACGGGACCAGTGCCCCAGCGCTGCGCGACCAGGTCACGCTGGACCTGGGAGCGCTTGGGTCGGCGACCTATGTGCGCGACCTCAGCGGCCCCCAGCCCCGCGTGTTGCGTGGCGCCATCGGTGTGGGCCTGAGCAACGGCGAGTCGGCCCCCCTGCCTGCCCAGGGCGTGGCCGCCAACATCAACCAGGGCAAGCTGGATGTGGACGCCTGGGACGCGGTGCTCACGCGGATCACCGTGGCCGAGGGCACCCCCCGCAACCCCGCAACGGCGACGGCTCCCGCCGGGCTGGCCGTAGCGGTGGCCCAGGACTATCTGCCCACTACGCTGGCGCTGCGCGCGCGTGAGCTGACGGCACAGGGACGCACCCTGCACAACGTGGTGGCGGGCGCACTGCGCGACGGCACCGCCTGGCGCGCCAATATCGATGCGACGGAACTCAATGGCTACCTCGAGTACCACCAGCCCGGGTCGCCCGAATTCAGCAACGGCCGCCTGTTCGCGCGCCTGTCGCGTGTGAACATGCCGCAAAGCGACGTGACCCAGGTCGAAGAGCTGCTCAACGAGCAACCGGGCAACCTGCCCGCGCTGGACATCGTGGTGGACGACTTCGAGCTGCGGGGCAAGCGGCTGGGACGGGTGGAGATGGAGGCCCAGAACCGGGGAGGAGAAGGCGCGCAGCGCGAATGGCGCCTGTCCAAGTTCAACATCACCGCGCCCGAGGCGGCGTTCACCGCCAACGGCAACTGGGCGGTGCTCAACGCCGCTGCGGCAGGCTCCCGCTCTGCAGAGCGGCGCACGGTGCTCAGTTTCAAGCTCGATATCCGCGACTCGGGCGACCTGCTGGCGCGCCTGGGCATGGCCAACGTAGTGCGGCGCGGCAAGGGGCGCATGGAGGGACAGGTGGGCTGGATCGGCGCGCCGTTCAGCCCCGACTACCGCAGCATGACGGGGCAGATCAACCTGAATGTGGAGTCCGGCCAGTTTCTGAAGGCCGACCCCGGTTTGGCCAAGCTGCTGGGCGTGCTCAGCCTGCAATCACTGCCGCGCCGGCTGACCCTCGATTTCCGCGACGTGTTCAGCGAAGGGTTCGCGTTCGATTTCGTGCGCGGCGATGTGCGCATCGAGCGTGGCGTGGCCACCACCAACAACCTGCAGATGAAGGGCGTCAATGCGGCCGTGCTGATGGAGGGTAGCGCCAACATCGACCAGGAAACGCAGGACCTGCGCGTGGTGGTGGTGCCCGAGATCAATGCCATGACCGCCTCGCTCGTGGCCACGGCCATCAACCCGGTGATTGGCCTGGGCAGCTTTCTGGCCCAGGTGTTCTTGCGTGGACCGCTCATCGAGGCCGCCACCCAGGAGTTCCGCATCGATGGCACCTGGGCCGACCCGCAGGTGGTGCGCGTGGCCCGCCGGGGGCGCGAATCGAGCCCCGCCACCGAGGCGGCACCCCGCTCCGGGCCGCCCGCCAAGACCGGAGAACCGTCATGAAAGTCGCCGCCATCCAGATGGTGTCCGGCACCGCACTGGACGACAACCTGCGCATTGCGCGTGAGCTGCTGGAGCAGGCGGCTCAGGGCGGGGCCGAGCTGGCAGTGCTGCCGGAGTATTTTTGCCTGATGGGACACAAGGACACCGACAAGCTCGCCTTGCGCGAGACCGCCGGCTCCGGAGTGATCCAGCAGTTTCTGGCCGACACCGCGCGCACGCTGCAGATGTGGATCGTGGGCGGCACGCTGCCGATGGCCACCGATGCGCCCAACCGGGTACGCAACACCACGCTGGTCTTCGACCCGCAGGGCGCCTGTGTGGCGCGCTACGACAAGATCCACCTCTTTCGCTTCAGCAACGGCGCCGAACAGTACGACGAAGGCCGGGTCATCGACGCTGGTGACACCCCGGTGCAGTTTGATCTGCAAGCGCAGAGCGGGCAGCGCTGGCGCGTGGGCTTGTCCGTGTGCTACGACCTGCGCTTTCCGGAGCTGTACCGCGCGCATGCCCAGGCTGGCGCCGACCTGCTGCTGGTGCCCAGCGCCTTCACGCACACCACGGGGCAGGCGCACTGGGAGGTGCTGCTGCGCGCCCGCGCGGTGGAAAACCTGGCCTATGTGCTGGCCCCCGCGCAGGGCGGCGTGCACGCCAACGGCCGCCACACCTGGGGCCACAGCATGCTGGTGGACCCCTGGGGCAGCGTCGTCGCGCAGCGCGACCAGGGCGCGGGCGTGGTCGCTGGCGAGCTGGACGCGCAGCGCCTGGGCGCCGTGCGTGCCCAGCTGCCCGCATTGACCCACCGGGTGCTATGACGGCCCCCCCTCCCAAACGCACCCTGCTGCAGCGCTGGCGCGGCGCCTGGCGGCGCTGGTCGCTGTGGACTGCGCTGGTGCTCCTCGTGGTGTCCATGCTGGCCACCATGGTGTGGCTGGCCGGACGCTACGAAGCCAGCCAGGTGCAGACCCGGCTGGAGCGCGATACGGCCGATGCGGTGTCCGACATCCGCACCGCGCTGACGCACAACCTGCAGAGCCTGCAGGCCCTGCCCAGCGACAACCCAAGCCACCTGGCCTGGGAGGTCGAGGCGTCCGACCTGCTGCGCGGCCGGCGCGAGCTGGTGCGCATCGAGCTGCGCGACGCCAACCTGCGCATGCGCACGCATGTGCAATCGCCCTACCGCCCGGTGGCATGGGACATGCGGCTGCGCGACAGCGGCCAGTCGGACCTCACCATCGCCTGCGCCAACGCGCGTCGGCTGGGGGGGCCCGCGTACTCCAGCAGCTACTTCCAGCCCCATGGAGATGGCCTGGGCTCGGAGATGATGGAGCTGTGCGTTCCGCTGTCGGCCAGCGGGCGGCCCCTGGGGTATCTGGTCGCCACCTATGCGCTGCAGGACATCCTGGCCAATCTGGTGGGGCACAACCTCACGCGCAGCCAGGAAGCATCGTTCACGGAGGCCGACGGCACCCGACTGGCCGTGCTGGGCGCGGCGCGACGGGGTTCGCGCATGTTTTCGGCGCAGCACCTGCTGGACCTGCCGGGCAGCACGCTGGTGCTGCGCATGGACAGCTGGCACAGCGCGCCCAGCCTGTTCCCCAATGTGCTGACGGCGCTGGTGACGGCCATGTCCATTGCGCTGGTGACCGTGATGGTCGTGCTGGTGCGCGACAACCGGCGCCGCCTGCGCGCCGAGCGCGACCTGGCCGATGCGCTGGCCTTTCGCAAGGCGATGGAGGACTCGCTGGTGACCGGCCTGCGCGCGCGCGACCTGGAAGGGCGCATCACCTATGTCAACCCGGCCTTCTGCGAGATGGTGGGCTTCAGCCCGCAGGAGCTGCTGGGCCTGAGCATGTCGGCGCCGTACTGGCCGCCCGAGCGTGTGGAGGAATACCAGCAGCGCCAGGCCATCCGCTTCGCGGGCACCATGCCGCCGCGCGAGGGGTTCGAGTCCGAGTTCATGCGCAAGGATGGCACACGGTTTCCCGTGCTGATCATCGAGGCCCCGCTCATCAACGCCCAGGGCCAGCACACGGGCTGGATGAGCGCGTTCCTGGACATCAGCGAGCAGCGCCGGGTCGAGGAGCTGTCCCGCGCCTCGCAGGAGCGGCTGCAGGCCACCGCGCGGCTGGCCACGGTGGGCGAGATGGCGTCGTTGCTGAGCCACGAACTCAACCAGCCGCTGGCCGCCATCTCCAGCTACGCCAATGGCTCCCTCAACCTGCTGGAACATGCCACGCCGGTGAGTGCGCCTGCCCCCGCGCCCGATGCGCTGGAGGATGTGCGCATGGCCATGCGCCAGATCGCCCGCCAGGCCGAGCGCGCGGGCCGCGTGATCAAGAGCGTGCACGACTTCGTCCGGCGCCGCGACCAGGCCCGCGAGGCCGTGCACGCGCAGCAGTTGCTGGATGCCATCCTGCCGCTGGTGAGCCTGCAGGCGCGCAAACTGGGCGTGCGTGTCAACACATCGGTGGAGCCAGGCCTGGCGCCTGCGCTGTGCGACCGCACCATGGTGGAGCAGGTGCTGCTGAACCTGGCGCGCAATGCCATGCAGGCCATGGACGACCCCGGCGTGCGCACGCGCGTGCTCGACATCCGGGTGCGGCGCGCGGCCTCCAACCAGCACAACGGCTGGATCGAGTTTGCGGTGACCGACGTGGGAACCGGGATCCCGCCCGAGGTTGCCGAAAGGCTGTTCACCCCGTTCTTCACCACCCGCCCGGAGGGCATGGGCCTGGGGCTGAGCATGTGCCGCACCGTGATAGAGCAGCACGGCGGTTTTCTCGGGTTTGCACCGAATGAGCCCCGTGGTACGGTATTCACCTTCACGCTGCCCGTGACCCATGGACCCACATCCTGAGACCGATGTCATTCGCCTGTGCGGGGCCCCGGTGGTTTCATCGTGCGCGCGTGACAGATATTGCAATGGACCACTGAACTGACCTATGGAGCCCATCACCAACGCCACCGTGTACATCGTGGACGACGACGCCAGCGTGCGCGAGGCGCTGGCCTGGTTGCTGCGCTCGCGCCGGCTGCCCAGCGAATCCTTCGATTCGGCCGAAGCCTTTGACGCCATGCTGCAAAAGCACCCCCCCCAGCGCCAGCCCTGCTGCCTGCTGCTGGATGTGCGCATGCCCGGCATGAGCGGCCTGGCGCTGTTTGACCTGCTGGCGGCACGGGGCGACCTGGCCACCATGCCCGTGATCTTTCTCACGGGCCACGCCGATGTGCCCACCGCCGTGGACACCGTCAAGCGGGGGGCCTTTGATTTTTGCGAGAAGCCGTTTTCCGACAACGCACTGGTGGACCGCATCGAACAGGCCTTGGCCCGATCGGCCGAGCACCTGGCGCAGGTGCGCGAGCGCAGCGACCTGCAGGTGCGCCT
Source organism: Acidovorax sp. (assembly GCA_035540275.1). Taxonomy (GTDB): domain Bacteria; phylum Pseudomonadota; class Gammaproteobacteria; order Burkholderiales; family Burkholderiaceae_C; genus Acidovorax. Next base: position 7,072 of record DATLGV010000243.1, read on the forward strand.
GACCGAGCTGACCGAGCGCGAACGCGACGTGATGGACCTGGTGGTGGCCGGGCTGCCCAACAAGCTGATCGCCGACCAGCTCGACATCAGCGTGCGCACGGTCGAGGTCCACCGCTCGCGCGTGTTTGACAAGATGCAGGTCAAGTCGGCCGTGGAGCTGGCCAACCTGCTGCGCACGGGGCAGTGAGCCCGCCTCCCTCTGTCTTGCCGGGTTTCGCCCCCGGGCGATCAGCCCCGTGACCGTTCACCCACAAAAATCTCGACCCGCCGGTTGCGGGCACGGCCTTCGGCGGTGTCGTTGGTGGCAATGGGGTAACGCTCGCCCATGCCTTCGATGACGATGCGGCGCCCATCGACGCCGCGGGCCATCAGGTAGCTGCGGGTGCTGGCGGCGCGGTCCACCGACAAGGGGTTGTTGATGGCATCAGAGCCCGTGCTGTCGGTGTGGCCCACGATGCGTACGTCGGTGTTCGGGTGGTTGCGCAGCCCTGCAGCGAACTGGTCCAGCACGGGGGCGAAGTTGGGCCGGATGTCCGAGCGGCCCACGGCAAACGAGATGTCACTGGGAATGTTCAGCTTGAGCTGGTTGTCGGCCGTCTGCGTGACGGCAATGCCGGTGCCCTGCGTGGCCTGTTCCATCTCGCGCTTCTGGCGCTCCATGTTTTGCGACCAGATGTAGGTGCCCAGTGCCCCTACGCCAGCGCCCACCACCGCTCCGGTCCCCGCGCTGCCGCCGGTGGCCGAGCCGATGACCGCGCCCGCCAGCGCTCCAATGCCGGCGCCCGTGGCCGTACGGCGCTGGGTGTCGTCCATGTTCGCGCAACCGGTGACCAGAACGATGGCGGCGGCAGCGCCGAGAAGTTGAATGTGTGTGCGCATGTGCGTGCTCCTTGAAAGTCAATGACGCTGGGCAGGCTTGGCGTCCCTCTGCGCCAGGCAGCGTTATCGCAGCCCGTACAGCGGCATCACCCAGCCCATGCGATTTTGGCCCTGCCTCCGGTTCAGCGCCATCAGCACACGGGCATCGTGGCTGTAGGAC
>DATLGV010000244.1:0-2822 GCA_035540275.1 Acidovorax sp.
CGACTGGCTGCAGGGCTGCACCACCGCCCCCACGCTGGATGAAGCCCTGGCCCGCCGCGGCCAGCTGCAACCCGGGGAGACGGTGTTTGTGCCCACGGGCCACGCCGTCAGTGCCCACAGCGTGAGCTTTTATGCGCAGGACTCCGAACAATCCGGCATGCTGGCACGCGCGCAAGAGATCGAACACCTTGAAAAGGAACTGCGCGCCCAGGCCCTGATCGCCGAAGAATCGCGCACCGCCCTGGTCCGCGCCGAGGCGGCCTATGCTGACGCCTCGCAGCGCCTGGTGTCCGCGCGCCGCGAAGCCACCGAGGCCCAGAGCCGTGCGCACGAGCTGCAGGTCGAGACCCTGCGCCTGACGCAGCTGGCCGAGCAAACGCGCGCCCGCAGCGCACAGATCGACGGCGACCTGGCCGAGGTCGAGGCCCAGCTGGCCGACCTGCAAGAGCGCCGCGTGGCCGCCGAGGCCCGCTTTGAAGAGCTGGACATGCAACTGGCCGACAGCCAGGAGCGCGAGGCCCAGTTGGGCGACAAGGTCATCGAGGCGGAGCGCAAGCTGGCCGCCTGCCGTGAACAGCAGCGCACGCTGGAGCGTCAGGCGCAAGAGGCCACGTTCTCGCAGCGCAGCCTGGAGGCGCGCCGCGCTGAATTGAACCGCTCCATCGAAACCGCCACCCAGCAGGCCAAGGCCCTGGCCGACGAAGAGCAGCGTGCGCGCGACGAACTCGCCCGCCTGTCCGACGCCGCCGCGCAGGGCGGCCTGCAAGCCGCGCTGGAACTCAAGATGGAGCGCGAGAAGGCCCTGGCCGCCCAGCGCAGCGAATACGACGACCTGACCACCAAGCTGCGCGCCAGCGACGAACGCCGCATGCAGCTGGAGCGCGCGCTCGACCCGCTGCGCCAGCGCATCACCGAATTTCAGCTCAAGGAACAGGCCGCGCGCCTGGGCCTGGAGCAGTACACCACCTTGCTGCAAGACGCCCAGGCCGATCTGGACGCCGTGGCCCGCTCCATTGAGGAAGGCAATGTGCGCATTGGCGGCCTGCAAAGCGAAATCGACCGCCTGCACCGCGAGATCACGGCGCTGGGTGCCGTCAACCTGGCCGCGCTGGATGAACTCAAGCTGGCCAGCGAGCGCAAGGTGTTCCTGGATGCGCAGACCGCCGACCTCACCGAGGCCATGAACACGCTGGAAGACGCGATCCGCAAGATCGACGGCGAAACGCGCCAGTTGCTGTCGGGCACCTTCGACACCGTGAACGCGCACTTCGGCCGCATGTTCCCCGAGCTGTTCGGCGGCGGCCAGGCCAAGCTCATCATCACCGGCGACGAAATTCTGGACTCCGGCGTGCAGGTGATGGCCCAGCCGCCCGGCAAGAAGAACCAGACCATCCACCTGCTGTCGGGTGGTGAAAAGGCGCTCACGGCCATCGCGCTGGTGTTCGCCATCTTCCAGCTCAACCCGGCGCCGTTCTGCCTGCTGGACGAAGTGGACGCGCCGCTGGACGACGCCAACACCGAGCGTTATGCCAAGCTGGTGTCCAGCATGAGCAAGGGCACGCAGTTTTTGTTCATCAGCCACAACAAGATCGCGATGGAAATGGCCGAGCAACTGATCGGTGTGACCATGCAGGAGCAGGGCGTGTCGCGCATCGTGGCCGTCGATATGGAATCGGCCCTCTCGATGGTGGACGCTTGAACCCATTCATTCCAACATGAGCACATTGCAACTGAGCCTGGCCATCATCGGTGGCCTGGTGCTGGCCCTGATCGTGGCCTACAACACCTGGACCTCGCGCCGCAACGCGCCCAAGCGCGCCCTTCCTACTGAGCACGACCCGGCGGCGGAGCCCGCGCAGCGCCTGGAGCCCGGCTTTGACGCAGGCGCGACCGGGGCCATGCCACCCAGCGATTTCCACGGACTGGACCGGGGGCCGGAGCCTTCTGAACACACCGTGGACGCGGGCGATGCCCTGCAACTGCCCGTGCCCCCGTTCTCGTCCGAGCGCCGCCCGGGGCTGGATCCGCTCATCGACGTGATCGCCTCGCTGCAGTCCGAGCATGTGGTGTCCGGCGATGCGGCCCTGGCCGCACTGCCGCCCACCCGCCGCGCGGGCAGCAAGCCCTTTGCCATCGAGGGCCTGAACGAAACCACCCAGCAGTGGGAAACCCCGGCCCCCGGCCAGCGCTACCAGTCCTTCCAGGCGGGTGTGCAACTGGCCAACCGCATGGGTGCGCTCAACGAGATTGAGTTCTCCGAGTTCGTGGTCAAGGCCCAGGCCTTTGCCGACACCATCAACGCTGCCCCCGACTTCCCCGACATGCTGCAGGAAGTGGCCCGTGCCCGCGAGCTGGACCAGTTCGCCAGCGACCACGATGCCCAGCTCATGTTCATGCTGCGCGCCCGCCAGGCCGCGTGGAGCCCGGGCTACGTGCAGCAGAACGCCGCCCGCCTGGGCTTTGTGCCCGGCGCCATGCCCGGCCGCCTGGTGCTGCCCGCCAGCACCCAGGGCCTGCCGCCCTTGCTCACACTGGGCTACGACACCCAGGCCGCACTGGCTGACGACCCCGACCAGTCCGCCATCCGCGACATCACGCTCAGCCTAGATGTCGCCCAGGTCCACCGCACCGAGCAGCCCTTTGCCCGCCTGCGCGACGTGGCAGCCGCCCTGTGCCAAGCCATGGACGGCGTGCTGTGCGACCAGAACGGCACGCCGCTGCCCGCCATGGCCATGGACCCGATCGCAGCCGACCTGGAGCTGCTGTACGACCAGCTCGATGGGCGGGACCTGTCAGCGGGGTCGGTCCTGGCGCGGCGGCTG
>DATLGV010000245.1:0-1537 GCA_035540275.1 Acidovorax sp.
CACCTGCCCGGCCGCCCCAAGGACATCGTGGGCCTGAAGGCGCTGGCCATCACCGCGCAGCGCGCGTTCGACAACTTCCGCCCCGGTGGTGTGAAGGTGATCGCGGGCGCGCCGGTCATCGAAAAAGGCATGACCGAGCAGGACTTCAAGGACATGGCCGACGCGGGGGTGACGCTGCTGGGCGAAGTGGGCCTGGGCTCCGTCAAGGCGGGCTACGAGGCACAGCAGATGGTGGCCTGGGCGCGCAAGCACGGCATCCAGAGCACCATCCACACGGGCGGCCCGTCCATCCCCGGCTCGGGCCTGATCGACAAGGACGTGGTGCTGGAGGCCGATGCCGACGTGATCGGCCACATCAACGGCGGCCACACCTCGCTGCCCTGGAAGCATGTGTGCGAGCTGTGCGAAAAGTCGTCCCGCGCCATCGAACTGGTGCACAACGGCAACGAGAAGATCGCCATCCAGGCCGCCCGCGCGGCCATGGAGCTCAAATGCCCGCACCGCGTGATTCTGGGCACCGACGGCCCGGCGGGCTCGGGCGTGCAGCCGCTGGGCATGCTGCGCATGATTGCGCTGCTCTCCAGCTTTGCCGACATTCCGGCCGAGCTGGTGTTCTGCTTTGCCACGGGCAACACGGCGCGCATCCGCAACCTGAACTGCGGCCTGATCGAGGTGGGCCGCGCGGCGGACTTTGTGTTCATGGACCGCGCCCAGCACACCGCTGGAGCCACGCTGCTGGAGAGCGTGCAGCTGGGCGACATCCCGGGCATTGGCATGGTGATGATCGACGGCCTGGTGCGCTGCGGACGCAGCCGCAACACGCCGCCTGCGACCGAGATCCCGGTGGTGCTGTAAGCCTCCCACCACGACAAAAACAAAAGCCCGCGTTTGCGGGCTTTTGTTTTGGGAGGAGCAACTGGGGATCAATAGGTGTCCGACACCCGTACCGCACCCGGCTGGGGCTGCGGCTGTGCATAGGGGTCTGCAGCCGGGGCCGATCCGCCCTGGTCCACGCGGAAACCCTTGCCCTGCAGCACCACCGGCGTGCCCACTGCCGTGGGCTCGGCGCGCTGGAAGTGGCGCAGCGAGCCGTCTTCCATGCGCACCGCCACCTGGTACACGGTGTGGGTGCGGGTGCGCTCTTCGACCTTGTGGCCCACATAACCACCGCCCACGGCGCCCAGCACGGTGGCAGCGGTGCGGCCGCTGCCCTTGCCGATCTGGTTGCCCACCACGGCGCCCAGCACGCCACCGGCCACGGCGCCTACGCCCGTGGCGGGCGCAGCTTGCTGAACCGCCTGCACCGATTCAACGCGGCCGCAGCTGCGGCACACGGGCGCTGCAGAACGCACGGGCTGGGCAACGCCCCCGGGGGCCATGCCACCCGCCATGTCACCGTAGCGGCCTGCGCTGCCGCCAGCCTGCGGACGGTGGTTTGAGCCGCTATTCATCGCATTCTGGGCAGGTGCAACCGGCGCCTGGGCCCGTTTTTCTTCAATGATCTCGGACTCGGGCGTGCGGGGGGCGGCCGCCAGGG
>DATLGV010000246.1:0-5104 GCA_035540275.1 Acidovorax sp.
GCAGGGCCCAGCCTGGCGCCCGCGCCCGCTGCCAAGGCAGGGGGCAGCGACGACGACTGGGAGAGCTTCTGAAGCGCTGCGGTGCCCGCCATACCGCTGGCTGCAATGCAATGCGCTACGCCCGCGCGGCGGTGAGGGTCCGGCCCTGTGGGCTTATTGCGCTTGTTTGAACGGAAGGCGTTGGTGCAGGGATTCCAGGTAGCCCGTCACGCCTTCGCCTTCGCGGGCCAAAAACCTCTGCACCGCGTCGGCAAACGCCGGGTGCGCCAGCCAGTGCGCACTGGTGGCCTGCACGGGCAGCAGGGCGCGGGCCATCTTGTGCTCGCCCTGGGCGCCTCCCTCAAACCGCACGGCGCCGTGGGCGATGCACCACTGCAGCGGCTGGTAGTAGCAGGCCTCGAAATGCAGGCAGTCCACACGCTCCAGGGCCCCCCAGTAGCGGCCATAGGCCACCAGTTCGGGGCCTGATCCAGAGCCATTTTGGTCTGTAGCGCAGGACCCGTATGCGCCAATAGCTATCAAGCTGCTGGCAATAGGCCGCCCGTCCCGCTCCCCCACAAACAGCAGCCAGGCCTCGGGCATGTGCGCCGCCATGCGGGCAAAGAAGTCGCGCGTGAGGTAGGGCGGGTTGCCGTGCTCCAGGTAGGTGCGCTCGTAGCAGCGGTAGAAAAAGTCCCAGTCCGCAGCGCTGATGTCTGCCCCGCGCGACCAGCGGAAGCTGACCCCCGCATCGGCCACGCGGCGGCGCTCCTGGCGGATCTTCTTGCGCTTGTCCTGCGACAGGCTGGCCAGGAAGTGGTCAAAGTCCCGGTAGCGCGTGGCCTGGCCGTCGATGTCTGCCGCCCCTTGCGCAGCAGCCGGCGTGGGGGGCTCGTTCTTCCAGTGGAACTGCACGGTGTGCCGCAGCATCAGGTCTTGCTGCACGCTGGTCTGCACATCGTCATCGCTCGCAAACAGCACATGCACGGACGACAGGTTCTCTTGCTCGCACCACTGGCATACCGCCTGCACCAGCAAGGCCCGCGTGGCGGCATCGAGCGCCAGCAGGCGGCTGCCCGGTACGGGCGTGAAGGGCACGGCAATGACGGCCTTGGGGTAGTAGGGCACGCCATGCTGCTCATAGGCACTGGCCCAGGCCCAGTCGAACACGTATTCGCCGTACGAGTGGCTCTTGAGGTACAGCGGGCAGGCGGCCAGCAGGGTGTCGCCTTGCCACAGCGTCATGAAGCGGGGCGTCCAGCCGGTGCGGGGCGTGGCGCTGCCGCTGCTCTCCAGCGCTGCCAGATACTCATGCCGCATGAAGGGAGTGGGGCGGCTTTGTTGCGCCAGCAGGCGGTTCCAGGCCGCAGCGTCCACGTCCAGCACGGAGGGGAGCACGCGGGCGATAATGTCAGCTTCAGCCATGCAGGCCCCTGTGATGCTCCCTTGGTGGCGGGCCTGCAACGGCGGTATTCAACCCGGCCGCAGGGGCCGATTCCAGTTCCATGACGCTCTCCATTTGCACTGCGCAGCTCAACTTTGTTGTGGGCGACATGCCCGGCAACGCCCAAAAGATCATTGCGGCAGCCCGCGAGGCCTATGCCCAGGGGGCCCGCCTGTTGCTGACGCCGGAGCTGGCCATCTGCGGCTATGCGGCCGAAGACCTGTTCCTGCGCCCCGCCTTCATTGCGGCCTGTGATGATGCCGTGAAAACCGTGGCCCGTGAGACTGCGGGGTTGAAAGGCCTGGCCATCGTGCTGGGCCACCCGCAGGCCGTGGCCCCTGGTGCCCAGGCCTTCAGCGTCTGCTTCAACGCCGCCAGCGTGGTGCGCGACGGCACGATCGAGCAGACCTACGCCAAGCGCGAGTTGCCCAACTACCAGGTCTTTGACGAGCGGCGCTACTTTGTGCCGGGCAGCAAGCCCTGTGTGTTCGAGGTAGAGGGCGTGAAGGTGGGCGTGCTGGTGTGCGAAGACGCCTGGTTTGCCACCCCCGCGCGCGACGCGGCTGCCGCCGGTGCACAGCTGCTGGCGGTCATCAATGCATCGCCTTTCCACCTGGGCAAGGGCACGGAGCGCGAGGCCACCATGCGTGCCCGCGTGGTCGAGACGGGCCTGCCGCTGTTCTATGCCCACCTGGTGGGCGGGCAGGACGAGGTGGTGTTTGAAGGCCGCTCGTTTGCGCTGGCGGCCGACGGCTCCGTGGCCGCCCGGGCGCCTGCTTTTGCGGAGAAACTGGTCTATGCGGTAGTCGAATCTGCCCAGGGTGCTATCAAAATTACAGCAGAGGTGGCTCCCGAGCGCACGCTGGAGGCCGACCTGTGGGACGCCCTGGTGCTGGGCGTGCGCGACTACGTGGGCAAGAACGGCTTCCCGGGCGCGTTGCTGGGGCTGTCGGGCGGCATCGACTCGGCGCTGGTGCTGGCGATTGCGGTGGACGCGCTGGGTGCCGACAAGGTCCGCACGGTGATGATGCCTTCCCCCTACACCGCCGACATCAGCTGGATTGATGCACGCGACATGGCCACGCGCATGGGCGTGCGCTACGACGAGATCTCGATCAAGCCCCAGTTCGAGGCCTTCAAGGCCGCGCTGGCCACGGAGTTTGCTGGCTTGCCTGAGGACACCACCGAAGAAAACCTGCAGGCGCGCATCCGGGGCACGCTGCTGATGGCGCTGTCCAACAAGTTCGGCGCCATCGTGCTCACTACGGGCAACAAGAGCGAGATGTCCACCGGCTACTGCACCCTGTACGGCGACATGGCCGGCGGCTTTGCCGTGATCAAGGACGTGGCCAAGACCCGGGTGTTCGACCTGGCCCGCTGGCGCAATGCCAACGACCCGTATGGCACGGGCGCCAACCCCATTCCCGAACGCATCATCACCCGCCCCCCCAGCGCCGAGCTGCGGCCCGACCAGAAAGACCAGGACAGCCTGCCACCGTACGAGGTGCTGGACGCCATCGTGGCCCGCTACATGGAGAACGATGAGCCCATCGAAGCCATCATCGCCAGCGGCTTTGCGCGCGCTGATGTGGAGCGCGTGACACGCCTCATCAAGCTCAATGAGTACAAACGCCGCCAGGCGCCCGTAGGGATTCGCGTCACGCGCCGCAGCTTCGGCAAGGACTGGCGTTACCCTATCACCAGCAAATTCAGGGCGTGACGCATTCGCGCCTTGCCCTCAGCCCCCTTTTTTACATCCTCCAGGAGACCCGCCATGAAAATGATCACCGCCGTCATCAAGCCCTTCAAGCTCGAAGAAGTCCGCGAAGCCTTGGCCGAATGCGGCGTGACCGGCCTCACGGTCACCGAAGTGAAGGGTTTTGGCCGCCAGAAGGGCCACACTGAGCTGTACCGCGGCGCGGAATACGTGGTGGACTTTCTGCCCAAGGTGAAAGTCGAGGTCGTCGTGAAGTCCGAGGATGTGGACCGCTGCGTGGACGCCATCGTGAACGTGGCGCGCACCGGCAAGATCGGTGACGGCAAGATTTTTGTGACCGCCGTGGAGCGCACGGTGCGCATCCGCACGGGCGATCTGGATGACGCTGCGGTCTGAAGTGGTCACCCTCTGAGCCGCTTGGCTCGTTCCGCCTTCCCATAGGGGTGTGCCATCCAGGAAGAGAGCTATTGCCTGTGCAGCGGTGCAGCCCTCGCGCTGCATTCGCTCGCGTGGGGCACGCCGGCGTCTGGCGGGCAGTCAGATCACTGAGCGCAGCGGGATCTGGCGGGCATTGGTGCCAGCCTGTTCCACCAGGGATTGCAGCAGCTCGCTGGCGTCACTGCCAGCGTGCAGCAGGCCCATCTGCCACTCGCCCATGAAGCCACTGGCCACGCTGGTCTGCAAAAAGCCCAGCAGGCCGTCGTAGTAGCCCGCCACGTTGAGCAGGCCCAGGGGCTTGTCGTGGTAGCCCAGCTGGCGCCAGGTCCACACCTCAAACAGTTCTTCAAACGTGCCGATGCCCCCGGGCAGGGCGATGAAGGCATCGCTGCGCTCGGCCATCATCGCCTTGCGCTCGTGCATGGTCTGCACGATGTGCAACTCGTCGCACTGGCGGTTGGCCAGCTCCTTGTCCACCAGCGCCTGCGGGATCACACCCACCACCCGGCCGCCCGCCAGGCGCGTGGCCTCTGCCACGGTGCCCATGAGGCCGCTGCGGCCTCCGCCGTACACCAGTTGCCCCTGGTGGGTGCCAATCCACTGGCCCACGGCCTGCGCCGCCTGGGTATAGGCGGCGTTGTCGCCGGGGCGCGAACCGCAGTACACGCACGCGGAAAAAGCGGGTTCAGCCATGGAAAAACCTCTGAAATAACGCCGCAGCCCAGATGCCGATGCACAGCAGCAAGGCCAGCAGGACCGCCGCACTGCCCATGTCCTTGGCACGCTTGGACAGGTCATGCCATTCAGGCCCGATGCGGTCGATGGCGGTTTCGATGCCGGTGTTGAGCAGCTCCACAATCATCACAATGATCACCGAGCCCGCCAGCAGGGCCACTTCGACCCAGCTGCGGCCCAGCCAGAGCGACAGCGGCAACAACACCATGGCGGCGATGGCCTCCTGGCGGAAGGCTTTCTCGTTCCACCCGGCCCGCAGCCCCTCCAGAGAGTAGCCTGCAGCATGCCAGATGCGGTTGAGGCCCGAGCGCGCCTTTTGGGGGTTGGCGGGTGCGGGCGAAGGGGGCGAAGGGGATTGCATGCGCTTATTTTTTTGGTATTTCGTAGTGCACCAACCGGGTGCCCGCCAGCGCGTCATGCCAGAACTGCCGGGTGGGGTGAAACCGGCTCAGCAAGGCCCAGATGGCCACCCAGCCGCCCACCAGCACGAGGACTTCAATGGCGGACACACCCAGCATGTAGGCTGCCAGCGGGGGCAAAAACCACAGCCAGCTCAACACATAGCGCAGCAAGGCACGCGGCTGGCTGATGGGTTGCCCCCATGCATCCACCACGCGGATGTGCCAGGTCTTTTGCGCCAGGGTCTGTCCCTTCGCCCAGAACCAGGTGAAGTAGATGCCGAACACCACGAACAGAAAGGCCTGCAGTGCATGGCGGTTGTCCATGGCATTGCGGGTCTGGCTCAGTGTGCCAAACAGGTAGCCGGCAATGAACACCACGCCGAACATCAG
>DATLGV010000247.1:0-2157 GCA_035540275.1 Acidovorax sp.
GCGCCAGCACAAAGGCCTCCGAGGTGAAGGTGGTGCCGTACTCCTGCTCGTCGATGGCTGTGGACTCACTGGAGGCCGCAAAAAAGTACCCCTCTTCGTCCAGCGTCACATGGTCAAAGCGGGCCGCCTTGATGCCGTGGGTGCTGAACACCAACAGCCCCCCGGGGGCAACCGCCTCGTACAGCACCTTGAGCCAGCGCGACCACGTGGCCCTGGGCAAATGGCTGAAGAGGGACAACACAAATACCAGGTCATAGCGGGCAGGCCATTGCACGCTCTCTGGCACACTGGCCGACAAAAACCCATCCACCCCGAACGTGCTGCGCGAAAACTCCACGGCACTCGGCACCACGTCCGACACCACCACCCGCGACGGGCCCAGGGCCTTGACCAGATGCCGCGTGAAGCGACCATGCCCGCTGGCAAACTCCAGCACGCGGCCCGTCTTGAGGAGGGGCTGGTCCACGGCCTCCAGCAGCACCATCAGCTCCGACAAGGTACGCCAGCCGTCCGCCAGGTAGTCGCGCAGCGGATTGCGGCTGGAGTGGTGGCTGCGAAAGAAGCCAAAAATATCGTCCTGCCCCGAGATCGTGCAGTCCAGCCCCATCACGTTGCGGAACGATCCGATCAGATCGTTCGCCTCAATGAGGGCGTGGGCGTCCAGCACCACATCGCGCTCGTCGCGCGCCCGCACCAGCACTTGCGCAGCAGCCTCCCTGTCGCCGCGCGCCAGCAGTTCGCGCCCCTCCTGCAGCAGTCGTTGGCCAGGGGTGGATGTCGATTCGTGAAGGACAGTCATGTTATTGGTAGACAGGTGGAACCCTGGATTATCAAACGCCGGCACAGGCCGCCCCGCTGCTTGCGCCCGCATTTATGCATCTACATGTTTGCTCCGGCTGCCGAAGCCAGTTGGCAGCGCCGACAAGCCTGCACGGCTTTTTGCAAGGAGTCCCGCGCGCGCAGCGACGGGACCGGCCGGGGCTGAGGGCATGGGCCCGATGGCGCTCCGGCGCTCTGGCGCGGTTTTCGCTGCGTCAGCTCCAGCGGTGAGGCAGCCGCACCAGACCGGGCAGCGGCTTGGGAAAGATAAAGCGGAAGTGCAAAAATTGAAACCACTGGTCATACACCGCAAGCCCCGTCTCATCGAACAGGAAGGCGCTGATCACATAGTCGCCGCTGTGCAGCGGAAGGTCCGGAAACGTCAGCACAGACTGCCAGGTCCCGTCATCCAGCAAAGCGGGGACCGCACCGTCCTCGTGTGTCGCCAGCGATGTGATGCCCACCCCCTTGGACTGCTCGATCATGAACCCAATGTTCGGGCGCTCTCCGCCGCGCCCCCTGGCACGAATGGTCACCACCAGATCCTGGCCCTGAAGCACGGCCGGCTGGTCACCCACCGGGTCTTCGAGGTGTGCCACATCGACCGACAGAATGCAGGCGCTGCCACCATCGCGGCCCGCAGGGGACGGCGTGGCGTGGCCCGGCTGTGCCGCCGGTGCGCTCTGGACAGCATGGTCTGCGGCCGCGCCCTCGGCCGCAGCCGGTGCAGGCCCCGCGGGTTTGGTGGCCTCGGGTGCTGTGGTTGCTGCGGTTGCGCAGGCGTCGGCGGCGGCCTCCCGCGCCCGGGTGTGAACGTCGTAAGCGGCCAGTACCGCCTCGGTGTTGCCAAACTGCTCCACCCGTCCACCCTTGAGCCAGAGCGCCCGGTCGCACAAATGGCGAATGTGGTACGGGCTGTGCGAGCAAAACAAAATGGTGCAACCGTTGTTGCGGAACGCCGTGATGCGCTCCACACACTTTTTCTGAAAATTCTGGTCACCCACGGCCAGCGCTTCGTCGATGATCAGTACGTCTGGCTGCACCGCCGTTACCAGTGCAAAGGCCAGGCGCACCGTCATGCCCGACGAGTAGGTTTTGACAGGCCGGTCCAGCGCCTCGCCCAGCTCGCAGAAATCGATGATCCCGGGCTCGAGGCGCGCCATGTCATCGTGGTTGATGCCGATCAGGCTGCCCGCAAAATACAGGTTGTCGCGTCCGCTGAAGTCCGGGTGAAAGCCTGCCCCCAGCTCCAGAATGGCAGTGACCCGACCCACGCGGTCGATGCGTCCGTGGCTGGGCTGCAGGGTACCCGCCAGCAATTTGAGCAAGGTGCTCTTG
>DATLGV010000248.1:0-2173 GCA_035540275.1 Acidovorax sp.
GTGCGCGGCCAGCGCATGGGAGGCGATCACCTGCCGCGCCAGCTCCAGCGCCTGCTCGCGCCGGTCGCCGGCGATCGCCGCGCCGCCGGCGAAGAACAGCGTGGCCAGGCAGCGCTGGCCGGCCAGGCCCAGCGGCCCGTCCATCAGCCGCGCGTTGCCGGCGGCGATGCGGCCCCGCTCCAGCCAGGCGTCGCCGAGGGCCAGGTGCTGCAGCACGCTGCCGGCGGTGAACGGCTGGCCCGCTTCGGGCAGGCCGAGCGCGCAGACGTCCCAGCCGATCGCCTCGGCCCCGGGCGCCAGCGCCAGCTCGAGCCGGTTCTCGGCGATGCAGCCGCTGTAGCAGATCGATTCCAGCGGCAGCCACTCGAAGCGGCCGCCGGGCTCGACCTCGATGCGGGTGCGCTGCACGGCCGGCTCGGCCTCGCTGCGGTAGAAGCGCGCCGCGCCCGGCGTGGTGACCAGGCCGTGGGCGCCGGCGCCGACGCGGATGCGCACGTCCAGCTCGTCACCGCCCACCAGGCCGCTGGGCGGATGCACCAGCACGTTGTGGCAGATCGACGGGCCTTCGGGGTAGAGCGTCTGCAGCACGCGCAGCGGCCCTTCGTGCTCGAAGCGCGCGCTGCAGCGCTCGCCCTCGCGCCGCAGGTCCAGGCGCAGTCGCGCGTGCCAGGCCATCGCCGTGCTAGACGTTCTGCGAACCGCGGTGCGCCCAGCCGGTGGTGTGCAGCTCGATCCAGCTGAACAGCTCGTACATGGCCATCGCCATGACGCTGATCGCCACCAGCCCGGCGAAGGCCAGCGGCATGCGCTGCTGGCTGCCGGCGGTCTGGATCAGGTTGCCGATGCCGGAGTCGCCCGCAGTCATCTCCGCCAGCACGGTGCCGACGAAGGCCAGCGTGATGGCCACCTTGAGCGAGCCGTAGAAGTACGGCATGGAGCGCGGCAGGCCCACCTTGGTCAGCACGTCCCAGCGCTTGGCGCCCAGCACGCGCAGCACGTCTTCCAGCTCGGGCTCCAGCGTGGCCAAGCCGGTGGCGATGTTGACCATGATGGGGAAGAAGCTGATAAGAAAGGCCGTGAGGATGGCCGGGCCCACGCCAATGCCGAACCACACCACGAGGATGGGCACAAAGGCCGCCTTGGGCAGGGCGTTGAAGGCGGTCATCAGCGGATAGACCGCTGCATAGGCCAGGCGTGAAGAGCCGATCACAAAGCCCAGCAGCACCCCCACCACGATGGCAATGCCAAAGCCGGCCATGGTCACCCAGAAGGTGCGCCAGGCGTGGCCGGCGATGACGCCGCCGAACTCCACCAGCTGGGTGCCAATGGCCCAGGGGCTGGGGAAGATGAACTCGGACACCTTGAAGGCCGAGCAGATGATCTGCCACAGCAGGATGGTGGCTGCCAGCAGAATCCATGGGGCCCAGCGCTCGGTGCGCTGGCGTCGTTGGGTCGCGGTTGTCATGGGCGTGCCTCTGGCTGCGGGGCTGTGTGGGGGCGGGGTTTGCCGCCGGGCGAGCGCACGGCGCCGATGTGGCCGCGCAGCTCGTGCACGATGTCGGTGAATTCCTTGGTGTAGGTCACCTCCAGGTCGCGCGGGTGGGGCAGCGCTATCTCTTTTTTCACCACGAAGCGCCCAGGGCTCTTGCTCATCACATAGACCGTGTCGGCCAGGAAGACCGACTCGCGCAGGTCGTGCGTGACCAGGATCACGTTGAACTGCTGCTCGGTCCACAGGTCGCGCAGGATGCACCACAGCTCCTCGCGCGTGAAGGCATCGAGCGCGCCAAAGGGCTCGTCCAGCAGCAGCATCTTGGGCTCGTGGATCAGCGCGCGGCAGATGCTGGCGCGCTGCTGCATGCCGCCCGACAGCTGCCAGGGGAACTTGTCTTCGTAGCCCGCGAGGCCCACCTTCTGCAGCAGCTTGCGGGCGCGTTCTTCGTATTCCTTGCGCTTTTGCTTGAAGTGGCTGCGGTAGGGCTCGACGATTTCGAGCGGCAGCAGCACGTTGTCCACCGTGGTCCGCCAGGGTAGCAGCGAAGGGGCCTGGAAGGCCATGCCCGACACCTTGAGCGGCCCGGTCACCGGCTGCCCGTCGATGAGGATCTTGCCCATCGACGGCATCTTCAGCCCCGTGGCCAGCTTCATGAAGGTGGACTTGCCGCAGCCCGAG
>DATLGV010000249.1:0-1797 GCA_035540275.1 Acidovorax sp.
GGCCAGATCGCCTACGCCATGCCGCTGGAGCAAAAGCAATGGTGGATCTACTCCAGCACGCAGCACCCCGGCGAGGTGCAGCACTGGGTGGCGCACGCGCTGGGCATCGACAACCACGCGGTCAAGGTGGAATGCCGCCGCATGGGCGGTGGCTTTGGCGGCAAGGAGACCCAGGCCGGCCACCTGGCCGTGTGGGCCGCCGTGGCCGCGAACAAGCTGGGCCGCCCCATCAAGCTGCGGCTGGACCGGGACGAGGACTTCATGGTCACCGGCAAGCGCCACCCGTTTGCGTACGAGTACGACGTAGGGTTTGACAACACCGGCCGCATCACGGGCCTGAAGCTGCAGATGGCCGCCAACTGCGGCTTCAGCGCCGACCTGTCGGGCCCTGTAGCCGACCGGGCCGTGTTCCATGCCGACAACGCGTATTACCTGAGCGATGTCGAGATCGCGTCGTACCGCTGCAAGACGAACACCCAGAGCCACACCGCCTTCCGCGGCTTTGGCGGCCCGCAAGGCGTGATCGTGATCGAGGCCATCCTGGGTGACATCGCCCGCGCCCTGGGCCGCGATGCGCAGGACGTGCGCCTGGCCAACCTGTATGGCAAGGACGCGAGCAGCGGCCGCAACGTCACCCACTACCAGATGGCGGTGGAAGACAACATCCTTCACGAGCTGCTGCCCACGCTGGAGCAGACCTCGCACTACCGCCAGCGCCAGTCCGAGATTGCGGACTGGAACGCGCGCAATGCAGTCATCAAGCGCGGCATGGCCATCACGCCGGTCAAGTTCGGCATCAGCTTCACGGCCACGCTGTTCAACCAGGCGGGCGCTCTGGTGCATGTGTACACCGATGGCAGCGTGCAGGTGAACCACGGCGGCACCGAAATGGGCCAGGGCTTGCACACCAAGGTGGCGCAGATCGTGGCCGACGAGCTGGGCGTGCCCCTGCACCGCGTGCTGGTCACCGCCAGCGACACCAGCAAGGTGCCCAACGCCAGCGCCACCGCCGCCAGCAGCGGCACTGACCTGAACGGCCGCGCCGCGCAATACGCTGCGCGCAATGTGCGCGACAACCTGGCCTCGTTCGTGTGCGGGCTGGACGGCTGCGGCGCAGGCGCTATCCGGTTTGCGGGCGGCCAGGTGATCTCGCCCAAGACGGTGCGCAGTTTTGAAGAGGTGGTGCAGGCCGCGTACGCCAATCGCATCCAGCTGTGGAGCGACGGCTTTTACCGCACGCCCAAGATCCACTACGACAAGGCCACGCTCACCGGCCGCCCGTTTTACTACTTCAGCTATGGCGCCGCCTGCACCGAGGTGGCCATCGACACCCTCACCGGCGAGAGCCGCGTGCTGAAGGTGGACATCCTGCACGACGTGGGCCACAGCATCAACCCGGCCATCGATGTGGGCCAGATCGAGGGCGGGTTTGTGCAGGGCATGGGCTGGCTGACGACCGAGCAGCTGGTGTGGAACGACAAGGGTTATCTCGCCACCCACGCGCCGAGCACGTACAAGATCCCGGCGACGGGGGACATCCCGGCGCACTTCAACGTCCACCTGTGGCCCGAGGCGAACCGCGAGGACAACGTGGGTGGCAGCAAGGCGGTGGGGGAGCCGCCGTTCATGTTGGCGATCAGTGTGTATGAGGCGCTGCGCAATGCGGTGGCGGCGGGGCGTAGCGGGGTGGATGCAGCGGCGCCGGTGGTGTTGACGGCGCCGGCGACTGCGGAGAATGTGCTCAGGGCGTTGGGGCGGTTGGGAGAGTGATGTTTTGGGCTGCTGGCGCTTGTGGGA
>DATLGV010000250.1:0-7229 GCA_035540275.1 Acidovorax sp.
CCCCGATACCACCCACCCAGACCGCACAACACCGGGTGCAGCCCTTTGCAAGCCTTGATCACCCCACAGCGTGTTGTTGCGGCCAATAAAAAAGCCGCCCGAAGGCGGCTTTTTTGGCTTGAATACAGGCAGCTGGCTGAAGCCAGCCGTCCATATTAGAAGCTGTGACGCAGACCGAAGTCGTAGCCGTTGGAGTTGCTGTTCGCACCAGTCACAGCACCGCCCAGAGCTTGTGCAGCGCCGTTCTTGTTGGTCAGGTGAGCGTACGTTGCGTACAGAGCCGTGCGCTTGGACAGGTTGTGCACGTAGCCCAGAGCCAGCTTGTTCGTACGGGGATCAGGCGTGTTCACGCCAATAGTGTCGATCTTGTAGGTGGAGTAGGACAGACGAACTTCGCCAGCGCCCACGGGGACCAAGCCACCAATCAGGAAGCCCTTACCGTCGTTGCCGCCGCTGATCTTGTCTTGGTTATATTGAGCCATGATCTTGGCCATGCCCAGATCGTATTGGCCACCCAGGTTGAAAGCCTTGATGTTGCCGGTCAGGAACTTGGTTTCGGAGAAAGCGATAGCGGCGTTGATGGGGCCGTTAGCGTAACCAGCGCGCAGTGCCAGGCCGTTGCCGTCCTTCTTGTTGGCAGCGTTGCTCAGGTTTTCACCCATGTAGTACTGGGCTTGGCCGTAGAAACCGCCCAGGTTGCCAGGCAGGAAGTAGCCGATGGAGTTCGAAGCACGAACGGTGGTAGGGCCGCCCAGGCTGGAGTTCAGGGTTTGGGTGGTGCCCACGCCCACGGTGCCGAACGGATCGAACACGGTCAGGTTCCAGAATTGGGGGGTGTAGTCACGGCCCAGACGCACTTCACCGAAGCCGCCGTTCAGGCTCACCGTCGAACGACGGTTGAAGGTCAGGCCGCCGCCGGTGCTGGTAGCTGCTTGGTTGTTGGTGTTGGTAACGCCGCCGGTGCCGTTGTCAGCATTCAGCTGAGCTTCCAGCCAGAACGAGGCAGCCAGGCCGCCACCCAGGTCTTCAACGCCGCGGAAGCCCAGACGGCTCGTGGAGTTGTTGCCGCTGGTCAGGCCAGACCGGTTGGCAACGCTGCCGGAACCATAAGTGTAGGCAGCATCAACCACGCCAAACAGCGTCACGGAAGATTGAGCCATTGCAGCGCCGGAAGCAGCCAGCACAGCCAGGGCAATCAGGGATTTTTTCATTGCGAGTTACTCCAAGGTTAAACATCGGGCTCCGGTACGGGGGGTCTATGGTGAAAGCACCTGCACAGTCCCGCCGGTTTCCCGGGCCAACCTCCTGGTGGGGAAGTTGCTCTTATTGCACCAGACCCGGCCCGGTTTCGCAAAGGAATTCACCCACAATTGCCCCGAAAGGGAAAATTCGTTGCAGTGTTGCAACATTTCAGTGCGCACGGGCAAAATCACAATTGCCGCATGCAACTCCTGTGCCTTGCTTTGTGATTTTTTGTATCCAAGTGCAATTTGTGTTTCGACGCCATTGCCATCCGAGAGCTTTCCATGGACGCTTTTTTGACCGCCGCAGACAACGCGCTGCGCACATTGTTGGCCCCACCCCGCGCTTCGGAACCGACACCGGCGCAAGACGTACCCGAGGCATCGCTCGACCCTGCGCAGAAAAAGCTGGCGGGCGCGCTGATGCGGGTGAACCACGTGGGTGAAGTGTGCGCCCAGGCGCTCTACAGCGCGCAGGCGGCAGTCACCCGCGACACGGCCCTGCGGAGCCATTTGCAGGCGGCCGCGCGCGAAGAGGCCGACCACCTGGCATGGACGCAACAGCGCCTGGACGCACTGGGCGCAAGGCCCAGCCTGCTCACCCCCCTGTGGTTCGCAGGGGCCTTTGCGCTGGGGCTGGTGGCCGCCAAGGTCAGCGACCGGGCCAACCTGGGGTTTGTGGTGGAGACGGAAACCCAGGTGGCTGCGCATCTGCAGAGCCACCTCGACCGGCTTCCCGAGCAGGACCAGGCATCCAGGGCCGTGGTGGCCCGCATGAAACAGGACGAGGAGCGGCACGCAGACCAGGCCCGCGCCGCCGGCGCGATGCAACTGCCCTCCCCGGTACGCCTGGCCATGAAAGGCGCCGCCAAGATCATGACCACCACGGCGCACTATCTTTGAACCCCCAACTGGTTCACGCGGGCAGCAGGTGCACCAAAAACATACGCACTGCAGCCCACCCAGTCTGGCAGCCCAGACCACCCCACGACCTCGTCAAGCCTCCAGCACCTCGTAGCCGGTGGTGATCTCGGCCGTCTTGCCCAGCATGATGCTGGCCGAGCAGTACTTGTCGTGGCTCATGGCAATGGCGCGCTCCACGGCGGCAGGCGGAATGCCCTTGCCCGTGACGGTGAAGTGCATGTGGATCTTGGTGAATACCTTGGGGTCGGTCTGTGCGCGTTCTGTCGTCAACTTGACGCTGCAGCCGCGCACGTCATGGCGGCCCCGCTTGAGAATCAGCACCACGTCATAGGCAGTGCACCCACCCGTGCCCGCCAGCACGGTTTCCATGGGCCGGGGCGCCAGATTCTGGCCGCCATTGGCGGGGTTGGCGGCATCAGGCGCGCCATCCATGGTCAAAACATGGCCGCTGCCGGTTTCGGCCACAAAACCCATGCCGGAGCGGGTCCCTGCCCCTCCGGTCCAGCTGACTGTGCATTCCATGTGTGTTTCTCCTGTGGTACGTGGTTTTTTCGCACGGAAGACCCTTGCGAAAAGTAATTTGATGCGAATTTTGCTGCATCGCAGCAAGACTCGCGCTAAACTCTCTCCATGCGCTGCCGCTTTCGAACAGAAAGGAACCGGCAGACGGCAGGAAGCCCGGAATCCGGCACTTGCCTCGCACCGATTGTCTCCTCCATCTCCTCAAAGGATGGATTAGCCCCAGGCCTCACGGCCCGGGGCTTTTTTTTGCCCGATCGCACCGTCCCACGGCGGGCGGACGCCACGGTGGCCTCGGCCTCTTGCCAGGGCGACGCCCTATGATGTGGGCCCCCGCCCGCCGCCCTGCGCCGGTGGGGCTCTCCTCCTGCACCTGCCATGACCCAGCACCTCACCCCCGCCGACTACCTCAAGAAAATCCTGACTGCCCGCGTGTACGACGTGGCGGTGGAGTCGGCGCTGGAGCCCGCCAGAAACCTCAGCCGCCGTCTGCACAACAAAGTGCTCCTGAAGCGCGAGGACCAGCAACCCGTGTTCAGCTTCAAGCTGCGGGGCGCTTACAACAAGATGGCGCACCTCACGCCCGAGCAGCTGCAGCGCGGCGTGATCTGCGCCTCGGCGGGCAACCACGCCCAGGGTGTGGCCATGAGCGCCCACCGACTGGGCACGCGCGCTGTCATCGTGATGCCCACCACCACGCCACAGCTCAAGATCGACGCCGTGAAGACGCTCGGTGGCGAGGTCGTGCTGTTTGGCGAGAGCTATTCCGACGCCTACGGCCATTCCGTCCAGCTGGAGAAGGAACAGGGCCTGACCTTCGTGCACCCCTTCGACGACCCGGACGTGATCGCCGGCCAGGGAACCATTGCCATGGAGATCCTGCGCCAGTTGCAAAGCCTGGGCAGCAACCAGCTTGATGCCGTGTTCGTGGCCATCGGCGGTGGCGGGCTCATCTCGGGCGTGGCCAACTACATCAAGGCCGTGCGCCCCGAGATCAAGGTGATCGGCGTGCAGATGAACGACTCGGACGCCATGATCCAGTCGGTGCAGGCGCACGAGCGCGTGACGCTGGCCGATGTGGGCCTGTTCTCCGACGGCACCGCCGTGAAGCTGGTGGGCGAGGAAACCTTCCGCGTGGCACAGGGCCTGGTCGATGACTACATCACCGTCGATACCGACGCGGTCTGCGCCGCCATCAAGGACATCTTTGTGGACACGCGCAGCATCGTCGAGCCCGCCGGTGCCCTGGCCGTGGCCGCCATCAAGCAGTACGTGGCCCAGCGCAAGACCAAGGGCGAGACCTACGCCGCCATCCTCTGCGGCGCCAACATGAACTTCGACCGGCTGCGCTTTGTGGCCGAGCGCGCCGAGGTGGGCGAGGAGCGCGAGGCGCTGCTCGCCGTCACCATCCCCGAAGAACGCGGCAGCTTCCGCCGCTTCTGCGAGGTGGTGGGCGGCCTGCCCGGCGGCCCGCGCAACGTGACCGAGTTCAACTACCGCATCAGCGACGCAGCCCGGGCCCATGTGTTCGTGGGCCTGACCACCAACGGCAAGGGCGAATCGGAAAAGATCGCCAAGAACTTCAACCGCCACGGCTTCGAGGCGCTGGACCTGACCCACGACGAGCTGGCCAAGGAACACCTGCGCCACCTGGTGGGCGGCCACTCGGCCCTGGCGCAGGACGAGCGCCTGATGCGCTTCACCTTTCCGGAGCGGCCCGGCGCGCTGCTCAAATTTTTGAGCCTGATGCAGCCGACCTGGAACATCAGCCTGTTCCACTACCGCAACCAGGGCGCGGACTATGGCCGCATCCTCGTGGGCATGCAGGTGCCGCCCGAGGACAAGGCGGCCTTCGACGCCTTCCTGGCCACGCTGGGTTACCCGTACGTGGAAGAAACGCTGAACCCGGCGTATCGGCTGTTCCTGCGCTCAAAATAATGTCAAAAATGGCTGCAAGCGTTTGTTGAACATGCCTTGACAGCTATCAATACAGAAGCGTCAAGCCCCCACTGCACACCATGCAAGCCCTGCGCCACTACCTGCTGGCCGTGCAGTTCTTCACCCGCATCCCCGTCACCGGGCGGCTGGCGAACTGGGTGGGCTACAGCCCGGCCATGCTGCGGGCCAGCGCGGCCCACTTTCCGGGCATCGGCTGGCTGGCGGCGCTGCTGTCTGTGGCCGTGTATGCCGCGCTGCACTGGGCGCTGGCGCCCAACCCGCTGGCCCCGGCCGTGGCGGCAGTGTTCAGCACCATCGCCACGGTGCTGATGACCGGCGGTTTTCATGAAGACGGCCTGGCCGACGTGGCCGACGGCCTGGGCGGCAGCTACGACCGCGAACGCGCGCTGGACATCATGAAGGACTCCCGCATCGGCGCCTTCGGGGCCATGGCGCTGGTGCTGGCGCTGCTGGCCAAGCTCAGCCTGCTGGCGCTGCTGGGGGCGCACAGCCTGCCCGTGGCGCTGGCGGCCCTGGTCGGCGCGCAGGTGTTGTCGCGCTTCTGGCCCCTGCTCATCGTGCGCAGCCTGCCCCATGTGGGTGACACGGCGCGCTCCAAAAGCAAGCCGCTGGCCGACCAGATTTCGGGCGCCGCACTGGTCGCGGCGCTTTTGTGGTGTTTTCCGCCCCTGGCGCTCGTCGGATATGCCCAATCAGCTCTCTTTTTGGTAGCACCCATCATCCTCAGCGCGCTCTGCGCTGCCTGGATGGGGCGCTGGTTTGCCCGGCGGCTGCAAGGCTTCACCGGCGACTGCCTGGGCGCCACGCAGCAGGTGAGCGAGATCGGGTTCTACCTGGGCGCGGCCATCGCACTGCGATGGCTGTGACGCCCCTCCCTGCCGCCGCCAGCAGCCGCCTGTGGCTGGTGCGCCATGCGGCCCCGCTGGTTGCCCCGGGCACCTGTTACGGCGCTTTGGACGTGCCCGCCGACGCGCAGGCCACCCGCGCTGCGGCAGAGCGACTGTCAACGGCACTGCCTCCCGGAGCGCGCGTGGCGTATTCCACGCTACAAAGATGTGAGCTCCTGGCGCATGAATTACAAGCGCTCAGACCCGATTTGACCTTCACTCCCGACACCCGGCTGCGCGAGATGGACTTTGGCGGCTGGGAGGGGAAAACCTGGGACGCCATCGGCAAAAGTGCCATCGATGCCTGGGTGGCCGGGTTCGCCACCCACGCACCCGGCGGGGGCGAAAGCCTGACGCGCATGCTGCGCCGGGTGGCGGCCGCCCTGCAGACCACCCGCGAATGGCGCACCGAACAGGGCGTGAAGGAGGTGGTGTGGATCACCCACGCCGGGGTGGCACGCTGCGTGGCCTGGTTGCAGGAGCGTGGCGAAAGCGCCCTGCCCCGCTCGGAGGACTGGCCGGTGGCGGCGCCGGGCTGGGGGGAATGGGAAATCAGGGAGCTGGCCTGACGCCGCGGGCCTGCGCCCACAGACCCAAAGAGCGTCAGTTTTTCAGCGGCATGTCCAGCGTCACCGTGGCGGGCCCGCCCATGCTGGCCCCCAGTTGCGCCTGGCGGGGGCCCAGGGCCTGCAGCACCAGCCCCTCATCCACGGCAGCGCCCACACGGAAGGGCTTGGCAGGCTTGCCGTCCACGGCAATCAGTGCCGCACCACCGCCGCTGCTGCGCCCCGACAGCACGCCGATCAGCGTGAACCGGCTCGCGGTAGGCGCCACCGGCGCTGCCACGCCCAGGGCTGCGGGCGCCGCACCCAGCAAACGCGCCAGCGCCTGCGCATCCATGGCCACCGGGGCAGGCGCCACGGCCGGCGCGGCGGACCCGGACGAAGGCGCCGACAGGCGCAGCCCCCAATAGACCACACTGGCGCCGGCTGCTGCCCAGAGCACCAGAGTCCCCAAGCGGACGCTCCATTTGCTGTACGTATTGGTCACCATGCGGGGATTATGATTCACGCGATTCGACCCTCCGAGAGACCGCCAGCAGTGAACACTTCTTTCTCCCTCCTCGTGCGCTCCGCCCCCCGCCGCGTTGCCAAAACCGTGGCCCGTGGTTTCACCCTCATCGAACTGATGGTGGTTCTGGTGATCATCGGCGTGCTGGCCGCGCTGATCGTGCCCAACGTGCTCGAACGTGCCGACGATGCCCGCGTGACGGCCGCCCGCACCGACATCACCAACATCATGCAGGCGCTCAAGCTCTACCGCCTGGACAACCAGCGCTACCCCACGGCCGAACAGGGCCTGCAAGCCCTGGTCACCAAGCCCACAGCGGGCCCCGTGCCGGGCAACTGGAAGCTGTACCTCGAAAAGCTGCCCAACGACCCCTGGGGCCGCCCTTACCAATACCTCAACCCCGGCATCAAGGGCGAGATCGACGTGATGTCGTTCGGCGCCGATGGCCAGTCGGGCGGCGAAGGCAAGGACGCCGATATTGGCAGCTGGCAGTGACCGCTTGTTGCGAAGGTGCCCCAGCCCCATGAAACGGGCACGCACCCAGCGAGGGACGCCGTGGAACTGGCTTTGCCAGGCCACTGGCGTCGCCCCCCCCGGAAGAAGCCGTGCAGCGGCTCAGAGGGGCTTC
>DATLGV010000251.1:0-2001 GCA_035540275.1 Acidovorax sp.
ATGCGCCGCAGTACGGCGTGGAGCAGCAGGCACGCAAAGTGTTCCATGTGTCGCCGTTCTGCGAGGTGAGCGGCGGCTACCGCTTTCGGTTCATGCGCACCGAGGCCGGTGCACAAGACGCAGGCCGCACTGTGGTGCGCATCGACCACGACGACGAGACCGGCCCGCTCATCCAGACCAGCGTGAGCGGCACCCTGCAGGCCATCACCCCGCAGACCCTGCGCCAGGCGCTGTGGGGCTACCCCGCCATGACGCTGGCCATCATCGCCCGCATCCACTGGCATGCGCTGCAGCTGTGGCTCAAGCGCGTGCGTTTCCACCGCAAGCCCGAGGCGCCTGCCGCCGCCGTGACCCGTTGATTTCCATGACGAACGAGACCGCCATGAACTCCACCACCGCCCCCCGCACCGCCCTGGCCCTGCCCGCCGGCACTCCTGCCGCCGCGCGCACCGCGCTCAAGCTGCTGCAGCGCCTGCAGCACGGCCACCTCACGGTGCAGCTGCCCGACGGGACCCTGCAGCACTTCGGCCACGGCAATGGCCCCTCGGCCGCGATCATGCTCAAGAACTGGAACGTGTGCAGCGCCGCGCTCAAGTCGGGCGACATCGGCTTTGCCGAGAGCTACATCGCGGGCGACTGGACCACGCCGCACCTCACCGACCTGCTCAAGCTCTTCATCGCCAACCGCCAGCAGGTGGAAGGCGTGATCTACGGCACCTGGGCGGGCCGCTTGCTCTACCGCATCAAGCACCTGCTCAACCGCAACACCCGCGCCAACAGCCAGAAGAACATCCACGCCCACTACGACCTGGGCAATGCGTTCTACGAACTCTGGCTGGACGACACGATGAACTATTCGTCCGCCTGGTTCGAGGGCGATGCGGGCGGCGACATGCGCAAGGCCCAGCACGCCAAAGTGCGCCGCGCGTTGCGCATGGCCGGCGTGCAGGCGGGCGACCGCGTGCTGGAGATCGGCTGCGGCTGGGGCGCCCTGGCCGAGATGGCGACCGTCGAATTCGGCGCCCGCCTCACGGGGGTGACGCTCTCCACCGAGCAGCTCGCGTTTGCGCAAAAGCGCATGGCGCAGCAGGGGGTTGCAGAGCATGCCGACCTGCGCCTGCAGGACTACCGCGACATCCAGGACGGCCCGTACGACGCCATCTGCTCCATCGAGATGGTCGAGGCCGTGGGCCGCGAATACTGGCCCACCTACTTCCAGTCGGTGAACCGCCTGCTCAAGCCCGGCGGCAAGGCCTGCATCCAGAGCATCGTCATCGACGACAGCCTGTTCGACCGCTACATCAGTTCCACCGACTTCATCCAGCAATACATCTTCCCCGGCGGCTGCCTGCCCTGCCCGCGCGAGTTCCGCCGCGAGGCCGAGGCCGCAGGCCTGCGCGTGGTGGACGAGTTCGCGTTCGGCCAGGACTACGCCGAAACCCTCAAGCGCTGGCGCGAGCGTTTTCTGGCGCAGCGCGCGCAGATCCTGCAGCTGGGGTTCGATGAGCGCTTCATGCACATCTGGGAGTTCTACCTCGCATACTGCGAGGCGGCGTTTGCGATGAGCAACATCGACCTGGTGCAGTACACGCTGGTCAAGGACTGATCAAGGACCGAGATTTGCTATGAAAAACATAGCTATCACCGTAATATTCACAAGCGCATTGATGGCTTTTGGTCCTCAAACCGCGCAGGCGCAAGTGGCCGAGGCCAGCGCTGCCCCTGCAGCCCCGCTGTCGGGTGCGCGGCTGGCGGGGCAGGGCGTGCTGCGCTTTCTGGGATTCGAGATCTACCGCGCGCGGCTGTGGGTGCAGCCCGGCTTTGATGCCGACAACTACGCCGCCCACCCCGTGGCGCTGGAGCTGACCTACCACCGTGATTTTCCGGCCGACGCCATCGCCAAGCGCTCCATCGAAGAGATGCGCCGCGTGGGCAGCTTCACGCCCCAGCAGGCCACGCGCTGGCAGCAGGCACTGGCCGCCGCCTTGCCAGATGTGAAGG
>DATLGV010000252.1:0-5001 GCA_035540275.1 Acidovorax sp.
CCAGGATGTTGGAGCGCCACACGAACAGGTTGCGCGGCCAGTTGCTGGGGTGGTCCGGGTCCTCGCAGGACATGCGCAGGCTGCCGTCCTTCAGCGCACGGACCGCGTAGTCCTTGGGGTCGAGGCCGGCGGCCTGCGCGTCCTTGACCACCTGCAGCGAATTGGTCTGCAGCTGGGGCGCCGAAGGCAGCCAGCCCATGCGCTCGGCGCGCACGTTGTAGTCGATCAGGCTGCCGCTGAACTGCTGGGGGTCGGCCAGCGGCGACAGCACTTCCTCCACGCCCAGCTTCTCGTAGCGCCACTGGTCGGTGTGGGCGTAGAAGAAGCTCGTGCTGTTCATCTGGCGGGGTGGGCGGATCCAGTCCAGCGCAAAGGCCAGGGCCGTCCAGCCGGTCTGTGGGCGCAGCTTTTCCTGGCCCACGTAGTGCGCCCAGCCGCCGCCGCTCTGGCCGATACAGCCGCACAGCATCAGCATGTTGATGATGCCGCGGTAGTTCATGTCGCTGTGGTACCAGTGGTTCATGGCCGCGCCGATGATGACCATGGACTTGCCATGCGTCTTGTCGGCGTTGTCGGCAAACTGGCGTGCCACGGTGATGATCTGATCACGCGGCACGCCGGTGATCTTTTCCTGCCAGGCAGGGGTATACGGGCGGTCGGCGTCGTAGCTGCCACCGGGCTCTTCACCAGGCAGGCCCCGGTCGATGCCGTAGTTGGCGGCCAGCAGGTCGAACACCGTGGCGACCATCACGCGGCCCTGGGCCTCGTGGCCGGCCAGCTCCAGGTGCGTCACGGGCACGGGGCGCACCATCACGTCGCTGCCCTGCTCATTGGCCGTGAAATTGGGCGTCTGTACGCCGCCAAAGTACGGGAAGGCCACCTTCGCCACGTCATGCGCCTGCGCGCCATCCTCGATCACCGAGAGCTTGAGCTTGACAGTGTTGCCTGTGCGGGCTTCCTTGTTCTCCAGGTTCCACAGGCCCTGGTCGGCGCGGCCGTCAGCACCCCAGCGGAAGCCGATGGAGCCATTGGGCAGCGTGACCTGGCCCAGCTCGTCGTAGCCCACGGTCTTCCAGTCGGGGTTGTTGGACTGGTCGAGCTGGTTGGGAAAGTCGCTGGCGCGCACATAGCGGTCGGGCACCATCACCGTGCGGCCATCGGGCAAGGTCTTTTCCTTGAGCACCACCAACAGCGGCAGGTCGGTGTAGCGGCGCGCGTAGTCGTCGAAGTACGCGCTGCGGCCCTTGCCACCGTCCTTGAAGTAGAACTCCTTGAGGATCACATGGCCCATGGCCATGGCCACGGCGGCGTCGGTGCCTTGCTTGGGGTGCATCCACAAATCGCCCAGCTTGGCGACTTCAGAATAGTCGGGCGTGACGGCCACGACCTTGGTGCCCTTGTAGCGCACCTCGGTCAGGAAGTGCGCGTCGGGCGTGCGTGTCTGGGGCACGTTGGAGCCCCAGGCAATGATGTACGAGCTGTTGTACCAGTCGGCCGACTCGGGCACATCGGTCTGCTCGCCCCATACCTGCGGGCTGGAGGGTGGCAGGTCGCAGTACCAGTCGTAAAAGCTCATGCACACGCCGCCGATCAGGCTCAGATAGCGGCTACCCGCAGCGTACGAGATCATCGACATGGCCGGGATGGGCGAGAAGCCGATGATGCGGTCAGGACCGTGCTTCTTGATGGTGTAGACGTTGGCCGCGGCAATCATCTGGTTGACTTCGTCCCAGGTGCTGCGCACGAAACCGCCCAGGCCGCGCTGCTTTTGCCATTCGCTGCGCGAGGCGTCGTTCTCGACGATGCTGGCCCAGGCATCGACCGGGCTCTTGGCCAGGGCGATGGCGGCGCGCCAGTGCTTGAGCAGGCGGCCGCGCACCATGGGGTATTTCACGCGGTTGGCGCTGTACAGGTACCAGCTGTAGCTGGCACCGCGCGCGCAACCACGGGGCTCATGGTTGGGCAGATCGGGCCGGGTGCGGGGGTAGTCGGTCTGCTGGGTTTCCCAGGTGACGATGCCGCCCTTGACGTAGATCTTCCACGAGCAGGAACCCGTGCAGTTCACGCCGTGGGTGCTGCGCACGATCTTGTCGTGCGCCCAGCGGTCGCGGTAGGCGTCTTCCCAGGTGCGGTCTTCGCCGTTGGTCTGACCATGGCCCTGGGCAAAGGTCTCGCGGGGCTGCGAGAAGTACGAAAGGCGATCGAGGAAATGGCTCATCGGGGGCTCCTTGTTCTGTTCTGTTCAGGGGGTCATCAGCAAGGCATGGCAGCGTTCTTGCGCGCGTAGTGCCACCAGGTGATCACGATGCACACGAGGTAGAAAGCAAAGAACGTCCACAGCGCGGCATGGGGGCTGCCCGTCAGGGCAATCGAGCTGCCATAGCTCTTGGGAATGAAGAACCCGCCGTAGGCGGCCATGGCGGCGGTGAAGCCCAGCGTGGCGGCGCCCAGGGTGTTGCCTTCCTTGTTGGCCTGGGCCACGGCGGCCGCGTTGCGGGGGTCCACACCACGCATGGCTTCGGTCAGGAAGATCACGGGGATCATGCGGAAGGTCGAACCGTTGCCGATGCCGGTGGTGAGGAACAGCACCAGAAAGCACACAAAGAAGCCAGCGAACTGGCCTTCACTGCCGCCCGAGGGCAGGAACACGGTGACACCCACCACGGCGATCGCCATGACGATGAAGTTCCAAAGCGTGACGCGTGCGCCGCCGAGCTTGTCGGCCAGCCAGCCGCCAAAGGGGCGGATCACGGCGCCCACCAGCGGGCCCAGCCAGGCGTAGGCCAGGGGGTTGATGTTGGGAAACTGGCTCTTGATGAGCAGCGGGAAACCGGCGGCGTAGCCAATGAACGAGCCGAAGGTGCCCAGGTACAGCACGCACATCAGCCAGTTGTGCTTGCGCTTGAAGATGGCGGCCTGTGCGGCGAACGAGGCGCGGGCGTCGGCGATGTCGTTCATGCCAAACCAGGCGGCCAGTGCGGTCAGGGCGATCCATGGCACCCAGATGAAGGCGGCGTTCTGCGTCCACACCTGCGCCGTCTGGCCGTTTTTCACAATGGTCTGGGCATCGCCACCAAACACGCCGAAGATACCGGCCGTGACCACGAGCGGGCTCAGGAACTGCACCACCGACACGCCCAGGTTGCCCAGGCCCGCATTCACGCCCAGCGCCGAGCCCTTGCGCTCCTTCGGAAAGAAGAAGCTGATGTTGGCCATGCTGGAGCTGAAGTTGCCGCCGCCCAGGCCGCACAGCAGCGCCAGGATGAGCATGGTGGGGTAGGCCGTGGTGTTGTCCTGCACCGCAAAGCCGATGCCGATCGCAGGGATCAGCAGCGAAGCGGTGGAGATCGCCGTCCAGCGGCGGCCACCGACCAGCGGCACCATGAACGAATAGAAGATGCGCAGCGTGGCGCCCGACAGCGCGGGCGCTGCGGCCAGCCAGAACAGCTGGTTGGTCGAATACTTGAAGCCCAGGCCCGGCAGGCTCACGGCGACCACGCTCCAGACCTGCCAGATGGCAAAGGCCAGAAACAGCGCGGGCACCGAGATCCACAGGTTGAGCTTGGCGACGGCTTCGCCCTCGCGCTCCCAGAAGGTCCTGTCTTCAGGGGTCCAGAGGGTGAGCAGGCGCCCCTGGCGCCCGCTGGTGGTGGTGGCAGACATGGTGAGAGTCCTTTAAAAAATCAGCGGGTGGCCGCCGGCGCGGCGGCGTCCTGCGAACCCATGACGGGGGTGCGGCGCACTTCGGTGAAGTACATCCAGATGAGCGAGACCCAGACCACGCCATACATCAGCATGAAAGCGCTGGAGCGGATGCCCGTGAGGTCCATGAGGGCACCGAACAGAATGGGCAGGATGAAGCCACCCATGCCACCGGCCAGGCCCACGATGCCGCTGATGGCACCGATGTTGTGGGGGTAGTCGTCGCTGATGTACTTGAAGACGCTGGCCTTGCCGAAAGCCCAGCAGATGCCCAACAGGAACATGAGGCCGGTGAAGGCATACACGTTCAGGCCCAGATGAAAGGTCTTGGCGCCGTTGACGGTGAGGATGGTGAAGTCCGTCTGCGGGTAGCTCAGCAGGAACAGGCAGATCCAGCTCACCCACATCACCCACCAGGTCACGCTGTGCGCGCCATACTTGTCACTCAGCATGCCGCCGATGGCGCGCAGCACGCCGCCGGGCAGCGAGAAGCAGGCCGCCAGCAGCGCGGCCACGCGGATATCGAGGCCATATTCGCCCACGTAGTACTGCACCATCCACAGCGACAGCGCCACGTAGCCGCCGAACACGATGCTGTAGTACTGGCAGTACTTGAGCACCTTGGGGTCCTTGAGCGCCCGGAGCTGGTCGGTGAACTTGACACTGCTGGGCACGAGGTGGGCCGGGTCGCTGTAGCTGAACAGCCAGAACAGCACCAGGGTGCCGAGCATGATGGCGGCGTACACCTGCGGCACCATGGTCCAGCCGAAGGCCACCAGGATGACGGGCGCCACGAACTTGTTGACGGCCGCGCCCGAGTTGCCCGCGCCGTACACGCCCATGGCCGTGCCCTGGCGGTGCTTGGGGAACCAGCGCGCCACATACGGCGTGCCCACCGAGAACGAGCCCCCGGCCAGGCCCACGAACAGGCCGATGGTGAGGAAGTGCCAGTATTCCGTGGCGTAGCTCATGAGCCAGATGGCGGGCACGGTGGTGGCCATGACGGAGGCCATCACGATGCGGCCGCCGAACTTGTCGGTCCAGATGCCCAGCGGCACCCGCACCAGCGAGCCCGTGAGCACGGGCATGGACATGAGCAACCCGAACTGCGTGGAGTTCAGGTTGAGCATCTTCTTGATGGGGATGCCGATGACGCCGAACATCATCCAGACCATGAAGCAGACGGTGAAGGCAAAGGTGCTCACGATGAGCACTGACCATGCCTGACGCGTGCGCTGCGGGCTGTCGCCCGGGGGCTGCATTGCGTTTGCCATTGCACGATTCCTCTCTTTTTGCATG
>DATLGV010000253.1:0-2926 GCA_035540275.1 Acidovorax sp.
GGCTTCGCCATAGGGAGCGCCCTGCGCCTCGCCGGGGGTCTTGTCGTTGTGCTTCACCTCGGCCACGTACTGGCCCTTCCACGGGGTGGCAAAGCGCACTGTGCCGTCCTCACCCGCCTCGGCCTCGCGCGTCCAGCCCGAGGGTGCTGCCAGCTGCACCTTGGCCTTGGGCAGCGGTGCGCCCCGGTAGACCGCCTTCAGCTCGCCGGGCTTGCCAGTGGGCACCAGGTCCAGCGGTGCGGTGGGGGCGACCGGGGTGGCCAGGCTGGCCACCCAGCGGGCCGAGGGTTGCCAGTACATCGCGGGCAGGTGGCGCTTGCTGCGGTCGATCAGCAGGTAGGTCGGTGTTGCCAACAGCATGTCGGGCATGCCCGTGGTGGTGTAGACGAAAGCGTCCTTGCCCAGCTGGCCTTCCACACGCTGGGCGGTGGCGCCCGTGCGCTGCTGCTCCAGCATCGGCACACCCTTGAACTGGTCGAGCCGGCCGGGCGAGGTCTCGCGCAGGTTGTCGTTGAACTCGCCAAAGTGCAGGCGCGCCTGGCCCCCGGCGTTTTCGAGCCAGACCTGGTGTGCCTGGGCGGTGTTCGCCGCAGTGAGGGCCGTGCAGGCCAACAGGGCGGCCAGAAGCGGCGCCGGATGGCGGGGTTGGGAAGACATGGACGATTTCCTTTCAGTGGTTTCAGTAACAACGCAAACAGCGAGCGGAGCGCAGGGCTCCACGCCCCGGCGAATCAGGGGAATGAATGCTCTTTTTTGATGGCTGCCAGCGCCTGAAGGAAAAGCGCTCAGTGGCTTGATGGCCCCGCAAACGGGGCGGGACCGCGCCGGTGCGGCGCCGGTTTAGAAATCCACGCTCACACTCAGCGACAAGGTGCGCGGCGCACCCACCACCAGGTAGCCCTGGCCGGGGTAGCCACCCACCGAGGCCCAGTAGTTGCGGTTGGTCAGGTTGTCGATGCGCGCACGCAGCGTGACGAGCTTGCCTTGCACTTCGGTGAGGTAGCGGGCGCCCACGTCCAGGCGGTTCCAGCCGGGTGCTTGCAGGGTGTTGGTGGCGTTGGCGTAGCGGGCGCCGGTGTGCACCCAGCGGCCGTCCACGGCCAGGCCCGGTACACCGGGCACATCCCATTCGGCCCCCAGGTTGGCCTGCAGCCTGGGCACGCCGATGACGCGCTGGCCGTCGGTGGCGGCCGAGCCGGTGCTGACCTGCTTGGCATCCAGCCAGGTCAGCCCGCCCAGCACGCGCAAGCCCCGGGTGGCCTCGCCCTGCAGGGCCAGCTCCACGCCCTGGTGGCGGTCCTTGCCGCTGGTGCTGAAGAGGTTGGCGGCGTTCAGGAAGGCGCGCGGCTTGGTGGTGGAGAACAGCGCAATGCTGCCGCCCACACGGCCGGCGTCAAACTTCACGCCCACCTCCTTTTGGCGGGAGACGTAGGGCGCCAGCATCTCGCCCCGGTTGGTCGCCGTGCTGGGGGCGGTCTGGCCCTGGCTCAGGCCTTCCACGTAGTTGGCATACGCCGACAGGCCTTTGTCCAGCTTGTAAACGGCTGCCAGCAGCGGACTGGTGCGGCTCTGGTCGTAGCGGTCGGTCTGCACCGCCGTACCGTAGGCGTAGTTGGCGATCTCCAAGGTCTGGTGGCGCAGTCCGGCAGTGAGCAGCAGGCGCTTGTCCAGCAAGGCCACGGTGTCGCCCAGCGCAAAGCTGGTCAGGCGCGTGCTGCCGGTGCGGCGGGGGTCGGCCAGGTCGCCTCCCCGGAAGGCCCCGGCGCTCCAGGCCGGCAGGGCCGAGCCCACGGGGTGGTAGAGGTTGGTGGCCTGCGTGTTGGCGAAGTCCATCGCATAGGCGTTCTTCTTGTCAGAACTGAAGTGCGAAGCCACCGCTACCCATTCGTGGCCCACGCTGCCGGTCTGCAGCTTGCCGCGCAGGCCCAGCTCGCCGGTGTTCACGCTGTCCTTGCGGGTGTTGTCGAAGCGGTAGGTGGTGCCTGCGCCGGTGGCGCTGTCGGTCACCGTGAGGTTGGCCAGCGAATTGGCTTCCGAGCTGCGGCGTGCGCCAGCAGCGGCCCAGCCTGTCACTCCGGGCGTGATGTCCCACTCGCCGCGCAGCGTGCCAAAGGTGTCGCGCTCGTTCGAATAGGTCCAGGGCTGGGCGAAGTTGGTCTGGTTGTCAGGGGCGCCCGGCACGGCGGTGACCGCGCCGCCCAGGGTCACGTTGGTGCGCGTGTTCTTGAGTTGGTGCTCTTGCCAGCCGATGTCACCCGACAGGCGCACGTCGCGGCTGCGCCAGTCCAGGCCCACGGCCGCCAGGCCGAGCTGCACGTCTTCGTTGTCCACGGCTGTGCCGTCATTGCGGGCAGCGGCATTCACGCGGATGCCGGTATTGCCATCGGGCCCGAAGCGGCGCGCGATATCGGCGGAGACCTGCGTCTGGCCGCCGCTGGCCACGCCAAAGCCCACGCGGTTCAGGGGCTCATTGGGTGCGCGTTTGGGCAGCAGGTTGATGCTGCCGCCGATGCCGCCACCGCTCGGGCTCGCCCCGTTCAAAAAGGCCGAGGCGCCCCGCAGCACCTCCACGCGCTCGAACAGTTCGGTAGCGATGTACTGGCGGGGCAGCAGGCTGTACAGGCCGTTGTAGGCGGTGTCGTCCGAATCCAGGATGAAGCCCCGGATGAAATAAGCCTCCTGAAAGTTGCCAAAGCCCCGGGCGACACGCACGGTGGGGTCGTTCTGCAGCACGTCACCCACGCTGCGGGCGTGGCGGTCCTCAATCAGCTCGTTGGTGTAGCTGGTGGCGGAAAACGGCGTGTCCATTGCATCCCGGGTGCCCAGCAGTCCTGCGCGGGCGCCGCGTGCCACCTGGCCGCCGGCATAGGCGGGCGACAGGCCCTGGGCCGAGGCGTCGGCGCTGGCGTTGACCGTGACGGTGGAC
>DATLGV010000254.1:0-1833 GCA_035540275.1 Acidovorax sp.
ACTAAACTCGCCGCTTCCCTCCCTCCCACACACCCATTGCTCCATGACGTACTGCGTCGCCATCAAACTCAACGCCGGGCTGGTCTTCCTGTCCGATTCCCGCACCAACGCCGGCCTGGACCAGATCAGCTCGTTCCGCAAGATGATGGTCTATGAGAAGACGGGCGACCGCTTCATGGTGCTGCTGTCGGCGGGCAACCTGTCCATCTCGCAGTCGGTGCGCGAGATCCTGCAGACCGAGCAGATCAAGGACGGCGAGTCGGGCGAGGCCATCACCATCTGGAACGCCAGGAGCATGTTCGACGCCGCCCGCGTGCTGGGCGCTGCCGTGCGCCATGTGCATGAGCGCGATGGCGCCGCCCTCAAGCGCTCGGGCGTGGACTTCAATGTGTCCATGGTGTTCGGCGGCCAGATTAAAGGCGAGGGCATGCGCCTGTTCCAGGTGTACTCGGCCGGCAACTTCATCGAGGCCACGTCCGAGACGCCGTACTTCCAGGTGGGCGAATCCAAGTACGGCAAACCCGTGCTCGACCGCGTGCTCACGCCCGAGACCCCGCTGGACGAGGCGGCCAAGTGCGCGCTGGTGTCGATGGACAGCACGCTCAAGTCCAACCTGTCGGTGGGCCTGCCGCTGGACCTGGTGGTGTACGAGGTGGACCGCTTTGCCACCGACAAGGTGATCTGCATCGACGAGAACAACCCGTACTTCCGCATGCTGCACGACAGCTGGGGCCAGAAGCTGCGCCAGGTGTTTGACAGCATCGAAGACCCCGCCTGGAGCGGCGGCGCCAC
The DNA here is from genome assembly GCA_035540275.1 of Acidovorax sp. Classification (GTDB taxonomy): domain Bacteria; phylum Pseudomonadota; class Gammaproteobacteria; order Burkholderiales; family Burkholderiaceae_C; genus Acidovorax. The sequence continues at coordinate 793 of DATLGV010000254.1, forward strand.
CGAGGCGCCGATCATGGTCGCCCCGTCGCGCAGCAAGCCGCTCAAGAAGATCACCAACCACACCGACCGGCTGGTCTGAGGCGGTGCGGGCGTGCGCACCCGGCGGCACCCGGCCGCATGCACGCCTGCGCCCGGTCCTGCCGCCATGTTCTCCATGCTCCCTATCGTTTTTTCGCACGCCAACAGCTTTCCGGCCAGCACCTACCGCCTGCTGTTCAGGCACCTCAAGGCCCGGGGTTTTGAAGTCAGCGCGGTCGAGCGCTATGGCCACGACCCGCAATACCCCGTCACCAACAACTGGCCGCACCTGGTGCAGCAACTGGCCGACTTTGCGACGGTGCAGGTGCAGCGCCTGGGCCAGCCGGTGTTCCTGGCGGGGCATTCGCTGGGCGGCTTTTTGAGCGTGATGGCCGCAGCCCGCCACCCTGAACTGGTGCGCGGCGTGCTGCTGATCGACTCGCCGCTGATTGGCGGCTGGAAGGCCAATGTGGTCGGAGTGGCCAAGCGCACCCAGGTGGTGGGCTCGATCTCGCCGGGCCGCGTCAGCCGCCAGCGCCGCTTCAGCTGGGCCAGCAACGAGGAGGCACTGGAGCACTTTCGCAAGAAGAAGGCGTTTGCCCGCTGGCACCCCGAGGTGTTGCACGATTACATCACCTACGGACTGCAGGACCAGGATGGCAAACGCGTGCTGGGCTTTGACCGTGCGGTGGAAACCGCCATCTACAACACCCTGCCCCACAACCTGGGCCGCCTGCTGGGCAAGCACCCGCTGCAGTGCCCGGCCGCCTTCATCGGCGGGCGCGACTCTGACGAGATGAAGCAGGTCGGCATGGCCATGACGCTGCGCGTCACCGAGGGCCGCACCATGATGCTGGACGGCAGCCACCTGTTTCCCATGGAGCAGCCAGTGGCCACTGCGGCAGCCATGGAGGCGGCGCTGCTCAACCTGGCCGCGCTCACGCCCCAGCAGCGCTAAGAACGTGTTTACGATCTCTTCAGGGCCCCGAAAAGATCGTAAACACGTTCTAAGAAGGGTGCGGC
>DATLGV010000255.1:0-1982 GCA_035540275.1 Acidovorax sp.
ATGAACAGCGCGCTGACGGCACCGATGACCACACCCATCACGATGGCCGCAATGATGACCACCACCGTGTAGCCCACCGACTTCTCGGGCGCACTGCGCATGAGCACCGGCAGGCCGGTGTAGAGCAGGTAGATGGAGTACGCCGCCGCCAGCAGGCCCAGCATGGCCAGCGAGGGCAGCAGGCTGAAGATGCCGCCCAGCAGGGCGGCCGTGCTGGCGTAGACCGCCACCTTCTGTGCCTGGATGGCGTTCTTTTGCCCGCCAAAGGTGGGCGCCAACGCATCGATGATGAAACCGAGCACCAGCAAGCCCACAAGGGTCAGCCCGTACGAGACGACCATGTTCACCAACCCGGACACAAACGGCACGCGGATGGTGACGCCAAAGCCGCCAAAGCCGATCAGCGACATGCCGATGAGGCCGCAGACCGCCGGAATGGCGGCCAGGACCATGGCGTAGCGGGTGAACAGGGTGGCGGTGTCGGTGGCCTCCGTGTCGATGGTGGCCCAGGCCGCCTTGGGTTGCAGAAGAATGCTTTTGGCGCGCTCAATCAGGTTCATGGTGCCCTCCCGGCAGTGTGCAAAGGCCTGCAATGATCTGCAGGCACATGGAAAGCGCGGACGATAAGGGACATTGCGCCGGGCAGACCACCCGGGCGACCGCCTGCAAGGCCCAAAGCGTGGAATATGCACGCTTTTGCCGCACAAAGACGGCTCTTGGGGGACCCAGGGCCCGGAGCCTGCGAGCGATCTCAGGCTTTGCGCAACTGATCGACGGTGTCGTGCAGGTGCTGCGTCCAGGTGCGGCGGTCGCGCTCGCCCGACAGCTCGGGCGGGCCGTAGTGCACCACGGCCTCGATGGGCGGGGCGCTGAGCGTGCGCCAGATCGAGCCCATCAGGGTTTCGTCGCCGATGTAGCTGGGCGCGAAGCTGGTGGCGCCCGTGGCCTTGTCGGCAAAGCGCAGGCCCACGGGCTGCACCGGCGCCTGTGCGGCCACGGCGGCCTGCAGCAGGTTGGCATGGAAGGGCAGCATCGCGCGCCCGTCCCCCGTGGTGCCTTCGGGGAACACCGCCAGCACCTCGCCACGCTCCAGCGCCTCCTGCATGGACCGGACCATGCGCAGCGCATCACGGCGCGAGCTGCGCTCGATGTAGAGCGTGCCTGCCGCCGTGGCCAGGGTGCCGATCAGGGGCCAGCCCTGCACGTCGGACTTGGAGACAAAACGACAGTGCCGCGCCGCGTGCATCACCGGAATATCGAGCCACGAGAGGTGGTTGGCCACCAGCATCACCGGGCCAGTGACCGGTGGCTGCCCCAGGATGCGCAGGCTGATGCCCGCATGGGCCAGCAGCTCCATCGACCACACCTGCACGCGGGCGTGCTGCTGGTCTGGCGAGAGCGACGGAAAGCGCAGCGCCACGATCCACAGGCCCTTGGCAATATGGCCCAGCAGCCGCAGCAGCCGCCAGCAGGCGCGCAGGGATCTCATCACAAGGCCCGGCCCCGGGCCTGGCTGCAGCGCGCCACGTCAGCCCCGGTCAAAAGCGACCTGTCCGCCGACCAGGGTCATGCGCACACGGCCGGGCAGTTCGTAGCCCGAGAACGGCGTGTGCTTGCCCTGGCTGGCGAGCGCATCGTCCTGCACCGTCCACGCGGACTGCGGGTCGAAGATGCAGAGGTCGCCCACACCGCCTTCCACGATCTGGCCCACGCTGGCCTGCAAGGTACCCAGCGCGTTGCCCAGCACGCGTGCGGGCTCTGCAGTGACCACAGCCAGCGCGCGCTGCAAGGGCACACCGCTGTCCTGCGACCACTTGAGCGCCAGCGACAGCAGCAGCTCCAGGCCCGTGGCGCCGGGTTCGGCTTCGGCAAACGGCAGGGTCTTGGCATCTTCATCGACGGGGGTGTGGTCGGACACCAGCGCGTCGATGGTGCCATCGATCAGCGCCGCGCTCAGGGCGTCGCGGTCGCGTTGCTGGCGC
>DATLGV010000256.1:0-2178 GCA_035540275.1 Acidovorax sp.
GCCTGATGCTGATCGACCTGGAAGACAAGGACCAACTGGCAGGCGCGGCCGCCTACACGCGCAGCATCCGCCTGGACGGCGTGGGCCGGGGCGGCAAGCAGCGCGACGAGACGCTGGAGATCCGCAGCCTGAACAACGCCCGCGCCGCACGCGGCCGCAAGGGCAAGGCGGCGGATTTGGGCTTCAAGCCCCAGACGGTGGCGCGCGTCGAGTAGGCGCTTGCGGTTCGGCGTGCTCTGTGTGGCGTGGCACAGGCGCGAAGGCCGTGCCGGGGTGTTTGTGCGATGGTTAAAAAAAGAGCAACATCTGCACACAAACACAACGCTTCGGGAGACACCCATGCCCAAACAATTCCGGATGGCGCACAAACTCTGGCTGGCGGTGGCGCTGATCGTGGTGCTGCTGGCTTCCGTGGTGGGCTTCTCGGGCTATCGGTCCGCCAAAGTGCAGACCGAGGCCGATGCGATGGCCCAGGACATGGAAGCCCGCGTGCAGGCGGCGATCCGCTGGTCAGGCCTGACCGAGACCAACGCAGCCCGCACCCAGGCACTCATCGTCAGCGGTGACGCGGCGGTCGAGGCTGAATTCAAGGACGTGATTGCGGCCACCACGGCGCAGATCAGCGAGGTGCAGAAGTCGCTGGAGGCCATGGCCCTGTCGGACGCCGACAAGGCGCAAATGGCCAAGATCGCCCAAGCCCGCAAAGCCATGATCGACCTGCGCGGCCAGGCCCGCAAGCTCAAGGCGGACGGACAGCAGGAGCAGGCCATTGCCCTGGTCAAGCAGTCTTACAACCCGGCCGTGGCCACTTACCTGCAAACGCTGCGTGACTTTGTGCAGCAGCAGCAACAGAACGCTGCCGCCCAGCAGCGGGAGATGGCGGCGTCGCGCATGCTCACTGTCAAGATCGCGGCGGTGGCCGTGGCCTGCCTCCTGCTGGCCATCATCGTGGGGGCGTACTACCTGATCGGTAGCATCCAGCGGCCGTTGGCGCAGGCCAACGGCCTGGCCGAGCGCATTGCGGGCGGCGACCTGAGCCTGCAGGAGTCCGTCACGCGGGGCGACGAGTTTGGCGACCTGCTGCGCTCGCTCTATGCCATGAGCCATGCGCTGGGGCGCATGGTGCACCAGGTGCGCCAGAGCACCGACAGCATTGCCCTTGCCAGCGCCGAGATTGCGACCGGCAATCAGGACCTGTCGGCCCGCACCGAGCAGACCTCCAGCAACCTGCAGGAGACCGCCGCCGCCATGGAAGAGTTCACCAGCACCATCCAGCAAAGCGCGGGCAGTGCCCAGCAGGCCAGCAGCCTGGCTGCGGGCGCCACCGGCGTGGCCCGCCGGGGCGGCGAGGTGGTGACGCAGGTAGTGGCCACCATGGAGGACATCAACCACAGCAGCAAGAAGATTGCGGACATCATCGGCGTGATCGACGGTATTGCGTTCCAGACCAACATCCTGGCGCTGAACGCGGCGGTGGAGGCCGCGCGGGCGGGGGACCAGGGGCGCGGCTTTGCCGTGGTGGCCAGCGAGGTGCGCAGCCTGGCCCAGCGCAGTGCCGAGGCGGCCAAGGAGATCAAACAGCTCATCAGCGCGTCGGTCGAGAAGGTGGAGGCCGGCTCGCGCCTGGTGTCTGACGCGGGCACGACCATGACCGACATCGTGCAGTCGGTGCAGCGCGTGACCGACATGATCGGTGAGATCACCGCCGCATCCTCCGAGCAGAGTGCGGGGGTGTCGCAGGTCAACCAGGCGATCAGCAACCTGGATCAGATGACCCAGCAGAACGCCGCGCTGGTGGAAGAGAGCGCTGCGGCGGCGCAGAGCCTGCGCGAGCAGGCCGACCACCTGGCGCGCGAGGTGTCGATGTTCAAGGTGAACGCCGCCAGCTACGGGACCGCGCAGGGTGCCATTGGCGCAGCACGGGGCGCTGCCAAGGTGACCGACCGCCTGTCCAAAGCCCGCACTGCGCCTGCTCCACCCGCCCGCGGTGCCACTGGTGCTGCTGCCCGCATCGGTACCGGTGGTGCTTCTGCCTCCCTGGCCAAGGCGCCTGCACCATCGCCGGTGGCCAAGCCGGGGGGACAGAACAACGCGAAGCAGGGCGCTGCGGCGGGAGCCGAGGAGGACTGGGAATCCTTCTGACATGCGTTGGGTGGCGCCGGTCCGGCGCTATTGCGG
>DATLGV010000257.1:0-2569 GCA_035540275.1 Acidovorax sp.
CGGAACACGGGCACGCCCAGGTGGTCCACCGCGCGCTCCCAATGGTGCTGCAGCGCCGGGGCGCTGGGGGCTGCGGCGGCGCGCATGGATTCTTCCAGCGTGTAGCGCAGGCCGCGCCGGGCAGCGATCTGGCCCAGGTGGTCCAGCACATCGCGCACCAGTGCGTCGCGTTGTGGATCGGTGGGCGCACGCAGGTCCAGGCTGAACTGGCAGCGGCCCGGCACCACATTGATGGAGCCGCCGGGCACGTTGAGCAGGCCCATCGTGCCCACCGAGTCTCCGTCCTGGGCGGCGCGCTGTTCGATGTACAACGCCAGCTCTGCCACGGCCACGGCCGCATCACGGCGGCGGTCCATGGGGGTGGTGCCTGCGTGGCTCGCGGTGCCGATCATTTCGCCCACAAAGCGCACGCCACCGTTGATGGAGGTGACCACGCCCAGCGGCAGGTCCAGCTCGTTGAGCACCGGGCCCTGTTCGATGTGGACTTCAATAAAGCCCAGGTACTGGGCCGGGTCGCGTTGCAGCTTGGCAATGTCGTCTATGCACAGACCCGCGTGCTGCATGGCCGCGCGCATGGTCACGCCGTCCGCGTCCTTCTGGTCCAGCCAGGCGGGGTTGAAGTGCCCGATGAGCGCGCCCGAACCCAGGAAGGTGGCCTTGTAGCGCTGGCCTTCTTCTTCGGCAAAGGCAATCACCTCGATGCCAAACGGCAGGCGCCGGCCCGCGCGGTGCAGTTCGCGCACGCAGGCCATGGGCACAAAGATGCCCAGGCGCCCGTCGTACTTGCCGCCATTGCGCACGGTGTCGTAGTGCGAGCCCGTCATGAGGTACTTCGCACCGGGTGTGGCGGCGCGATACCGTCCCACCACGTTGCCCACGGCATCCACCTCGACCTCGTCAAAGCCGCAGTCGCGCATCCAGTGGCTGATGCGCTGGGCGCAGGCGCGGTGGGCGTCGGTGAGGTAGGTGACGGTGAGCTGGCCCTTTTCGGCAAAGCCGGGGTCGGAATGTTCGGCCAGCTTTTCATGCCAGTCCCACACGTCATTGCCCAGCACGGGTTCTGCGGCGAACTTGTCGTTCAGGCGGATCTCGGCGATGCGGTGGATGTTGCGCAAGGCCTCTGCCACCTCGAACTCCGGGTGGTTGTCGAGCCGCCGCGCAAAGGTGTCGATGATCTGCTGCTTGTTCAGCCCCGCGCCGCGCGGCCCGCGCACGGCCAGAATGAAGGGGAAGCCAAAGCGGGCGTTGTAGTCCGCATTGAGCTGCTGGATGCGCGCAAATTCTTCAGGCGTGCACTGCGTCAGGCCCGCCTTGGACTGCTCGTTGGTCGATTCGGCGGTGAGGCTTTTCGCCACCATGGCCTTGCCTGCCAGTTCGGGGTGGGCGCGGATCAGACCGAGCTGCGCGTCGGTGCTGGCGGTGCGCACCGCGTGGGCCAGGGCGTGCTTGAGGTGTGCCAGCGAGCGGAATGGCCGCTGGGCAAGCGCCTGTTCGGCAATCCAGGGGGAATGCTCGTACACGCCGTCCAGCGCCTCCAGGGCCTGTGCGGGCGTGGCGGCATTCAGTTGGTCAAGGGTCCATGCCATGGTCATCAGGCCTTTGTGGTGGGGTAGGGGTGCACGGCCTTCCAGTGGCGCGCGATGTCGATGCGGCGGGCCACCCACACCTTGTCGTGCTGTGCGATGTGGTCCAGAAAGCGCTGCAGCGCCGTGATGCGGCCCGGGCGACCCAGCAGGCGGCAGTGCATGCCAATGCTCATCATCTTGGGCGCGTTGTCGCCGGCGGGGTCGCCCTCGGCATACAGCGCATCGAAGGTGTCCTTCATGTACTGGAAGAACGGGTCGGCGTGCGAGTAGCCCTGGGGCAGCGCAAAGCGCATGTCGTTGCAGTCCAGCGTGTAGGGCACGATGAGCTGGGGCACCACGCTGCCGTCGGTCTTGCGCACCTTCATCCAGAAGGGCAGGTCGTCGCCGTAGTAGTCGCTGTCGTATTCAAAGCCGCCGTAGTCAGCCACCAGGCGGTGGGTGTTGGGGCTGTCGCGGCCGGTGTACCAGCCCAGACCATGTACATGGTCTTGCGAACTTCCTCTTGCGCCCGTCATGCGCTGGATGATGTCCATCGCCTCTTGCATGTGGGCGCGCTCCACCTCTTCGGGGATGTGCTGGTAATGGATCCACTTGAGGCCATGGCAGGCAATCTCGTGGCCCAGCTCCACGAAGGCCGCCGTGAGGTCGGGGTGGCGCTGCAGGGCCGTGGACACGCCAAACACCGTGAGGGGCAGTTGGCGCTTTTCAAACTCGCGCAGGATGCGCCACACGCCAGCACGCGAGCCGTATTCATAAATGCCCTCCATGCTCATGTGCCGCTCGGGGTAGCTGGCCGGGTTGAACATTTCGGACAGGAACTGCTCGCTGCCCGCATCGCCATGCAGCACCGCGTTCTCGCCGCCTTCTTCGTAGTTCAGGACGAATTGCACGGCAATGCGCGCGCCACCGGGCCACTGGGCATGGGGCGGGGTCTTGCCGTAGCCGACGAGGTCGCGGGGGTAGGCCTGGGTGGTGTCGTAGAT
>DATLGV010000258.1:0-2237 GCA_035540275.1 Acidovorax sp.
GAATGGGGCGGCGCATCAATGGCGCCGCCCCATTCAGGGTCGAAGGTGGCAATCGAGCCCAGCGTGGTGATGCCCAGCTCCAGGTGGCCGTCGGCATCGAACACCGGGGCGCAGAAGGCGACGATACCGGGCAGCAGCGTGTCCACCACGCGAGCGGCGCCACGCTCGCGCACCTCGGCCAGCAGGGCGTTCACCTCGGCCATGGTGGCGGGCAGATCGGTGCGGCGCATCTTCACGGCGCGGGCCAACTCCTCTTTGAGCAGCGGCGCCACCACCTCGGGCGACATGAAGGCCGCAAAACACCGGCCCGTGGCCGACGACAGCAGCGGCATCACGTCGCCCAGGCGCAGGTTGGCGGTGACGGCCTGGGGCGATTCCTCCCAGTGCACGATGGTGGGGCCGTGGTTGCCCCACACGGCCAGCGCCAGCGTGTGGCCGATGGTTTCCATGAGCGCGGGCATGCGTTCGCGGGCCAGGCGCACGCCATCGAGCCGCGTGAGCGATGCCAGCCCCAGCTTGAGCGCGGCCGGGCCCAGGTCGTAGCGGGCCGTGCGCGGGTCTTGCGTGACCAGGCCCAGGCGCTGAAAGCTCACCAGATACCGGTGCGCCTTGGCCGCGCTCATGCCCGCCGAGGCGGCCACGTCCTTGAGCATCAGCGGCCCGCGCGAGCGGGTCAGCCCCTCCAGCAGGGCAAAACCCACCTCGACCGATTGAATTCCTGCACGTTCTTTGTCCATGTGCACTAAAATTTGCGAGTTTTGTTTAGTTAAATCAATTTACCCAAGCGTAATTCGTGTTGGGTGAAGCCCTCAACCCCTTGAGACAAAGGTCCTGCCACCATGAAACTCGCTACCTACAAAGACGGCTCGCGCGACGGCCAACTGGTTGTCGTCTCCCGCGACCTGGGCACGGCCCATTATGCGACCGGCATTGCCAGCAAGCTGCAGCAGGCGCTGGACGACTGGGGCTTCATTTCGCCCCAGCTGCAGGACCTGTACGACCAGCTCAACAGCGGCCGCGCGCGCCACGCCTTTCCCTTCGACCCGGCCCAGTGCATGGCCCCGCTGCCCCGCGCCTACCAGTGGGCTGACGGCTCGGCCTACATCAACCACGTCGAACTGGTGCGAAAAGCGCGCAACTCCGAAGTGCCCGAGAGCTTCTACACCGACCCCCTGATGTACCAGGGCGGCAGCGACGACTTCATCGGCCCCTGCGATGACGTGGTGGTGCCCAGCGAGGCCATGGGCATCGACTTCGAGGCCGAGATCGCCGTCATCACCGGCGATGTGAAGATGGGCACCAACGCCGATCAGGCGCTGGATGGCATCCGCCTGGTGATGATTGCCAACGACGTGAGCCTGCGCAACCTGATCCCGGCCGAGCTGGCAAAGGGCTTTGGCTTCTTCCAGAGCAAGCCCGCCACCGCCTTCGGCCCCGTGGCTGTGACGCTGGACGAGCTGGGCGACGCCTGGGACCATGGCCGCGTCAACCTCACTGTGCAGTCCACCTGGAACGGCCGCAAGGTCGGCATGTGCGACGCCGGCCCCGAGATGACCTTCCACTTCGGCCAGCTGATTGCCCACGTGGCCAAGACGCGCAACCTGCGCGCGGGCTCCATCATTGGCAGCGGCACCGTCAGCAACAAGGGCGTGGAGCAGAACGGCCGCATGGAATGGCCCAAGGGCTACAGCTGCATTGCCGAGAAGCGCTGCATTGAAACCATCCAGGACGGCAAGCCCAGCACCGAGTTCATGAAGTACGGCGACACCATCCGCATCGAGGTCAAGGGCAAGGACGGCGCCAGCATCTTTGGCGCCATCGACCAAAGCATCGCAGCCCCCTGAGCCGCCTTCGGCGTCATCCCTCTCAGGGGGACCCCACCCGTGGCCTGGCGGAGCCATTTCCACGGTGGCGCTGGCCTTGGCGCGCGCCGGTTTCAATCGAAGCGCGCGAGGGTGACCAGAAGAGCAAGCTAAAAATGGCTGCAGCGCTTTATGGGTAAGCGCTAACAGCTATCAATTCAGAAGTGTTTTCAAGGAGACAACCCCATGCAACGCCGTACCCTCTTGTCCGCCCTGGCCGCTGCAGGCGCAGCCACCGCTGCGCCCTGGGCCGCTGCCCAGTCCGCCTGGCCTGACCAGCCCCTGCGCTGGGTGGTGCCTTATCCCGCTGGCGGCGGCACCGACGTGCTGGCCCGCACTGTGGCCGAAGCCATGCGCCAGACGCTGGGCCAGCAG
>DATLGV010000259.1:0-1577 GCA_035540275.1 Acidovorax sp.
GGCCCCGCTCACGGCCCGCAACCCCGAGGGCTGCATCTACATGGGCTCGTTCTCCAAGGTGCTGGCCCCCGGTCTGCGCCTGGGCTTCATCGTGGCGCCCAAGGCCGTGTACCCCAAGCTGCTGCAGGCCAAGCAGGCCGCCGACCTGCACACGCCCGGCTACAACCAGCGCCTGGTGGCCGAAGTGATGAAGGACGGCTTCCTGGACCGCCACGTGCCCACCATCCGCGCGCTGTACAAGCAGCAGTGCGAGGCCATGCTGGCCGCATTGACGAAGGAAATGGCGGGCCTGGACGTGCACTGGAACCGCCCCGACGGCGGCATGTTCCTGTGGGTGCGCCTGCCCGAAGGCATGAGCGCCATCGAACTGCTGCCCAAGGCCGTGGAGCGCAACGTGGCCTTTGTGCCCGGGGCGGCCTTCTATGCCGACAACGCCGACCACCGCACGCTGCGCCTGTCGTTCGTGACCTCCACCGTCGAGCAGATCGCCACCGGCATTGCCGCGCTGGCTGCGGCGATCAAGGATGTCACCCCCTGAGCGGCTGCGCCGCTTCCCCCTCTCTCGCTGCGCGGGAGGGGAACGCAGCCAGCGGCCTGGCAAAGCCAGCTCCGCGGCTACCTCGCATGATCGCGCCTACTTCGTGCACCCGGGGTTGCGCGACGCACCATGAAAGTCCATCAAGCATGCTAAGGGTCTGGGGACGAATGTCGTCCATCAATGTGCGCAAGGTGGTGTGGGCCGTGCAGGAGCTCGGCCTGCCTTCGGTGCAGCGCACGGACGCGGGCGGCCAGTTCGGCATCGTGCGCGAAGCGCACTACCTGGGCCTCAACCCCAACGGCCTGGTGCCGCTGATCGAAGACGAGGACACGGGCGTGACGCTGTGGGAGTCCAACGCCATCGTGCGCTACCTGTGCGCCCGGCACTCACTGGGCAACCTGTACCCTGAGGACCTGCGCTCGCGCTTCGTGGCCGAGCAGTGGATGGACTGGCAGCAGACCACGCTGAACCCAGCGGGGCGTGATGCCTTCATCCAGTGGATCCGCACCCCTGCCTCCCAGCGCAATGAGGCGCTGATTGCAGCATCGGTGGCGGCCACCGAGCCCCTGCTGGCCATGCTGGACGCCCACCTGGCGCGCCAGCCCTTCATGGCGGGCGATCGCTTCACCATGGCCGACATCCCGATCGGCTGCGAAATCCACCGCTGGTGGGGTCTGCCGCAAGATCGCGCCGCACGCCCCCACCTGGAGCGGTGGTACAACACGGTCAGCAGCCGCCCAGGCGCCCGGGGCGTGCTGGACCAGCCCCTGGCCTGAGCCCGAACCCGCCATGCACCAGCGCCCGTTCAAGCAGATCGATGTGTTCAGCACCCGGCCCGGCGATGGCAACGCCCTGGCCGTGGTGATCGAAGCCTGCGACCTGACGGACACCGCCATGCAGCGCTTTGCCGCGTGGATGAACCTGTCGGAGACCACCTTCCTGCTCCCCCCCACCGAGGCCGCACGCGCCGCCGGGGCCGACTACCGCGTGCGCATCTTCACCCCCGGCTACGAACTGCCGTTTGCCGGTCACCCCACGC
>DATLGV010000260.1:0-2762 GCA_035540275.1 Acidovorax sp.
ATTCCGCACCCACGATGGCCAGCATAAAGGCCTTGGCGTTGCGGTTGATGGTGGAGAAGAAAACCCAGCCCCCGGGTTTGACCAAGGTGGCGCAAGCGCGAACCACCGAGGCGGGATCGGGCACATGCTCCAGCATTTCCATGCAGGTCACCACGTCAAAGCCAGCGGGTTGCTCGGCAGCCATGGCCTCGGCGCTGATTTCGCGGTACTGTACGTTATGGGTTCCCGCCTCCAGGGCGTGCAGTTGCGCTACACGCAATGCCTTGGTTGACAGATCAATACCTATTACTTCAGCTCCCTTGCGGGCCATGGAGTCGGCCAGAATGCCGCCGCCGCAACCCACATCCAGTACGCGCTTGCCGGTCAAGGCGCTCAATCCATGGATCCAGTCAAGCCGCAGGGGGTTGATCTGGTGCAGGGGGCGGAATTCACTGTCTGGGTCCCACCACCGGTGGGCCAACTCTGAAAATTTGGCCAGTTCGGCCGGATCTGCATTGACGGTTTCGATCATGTCGATGATTGTCCATGAAGGGAGAGCGCGAAAGCCTGCAGACGCAAAAAAGCCCCGCGAGCGGGGCTTTTTTGTGAAGCAATCCGAAGATTACTGAGCGGCACGGGTGCCAACCACTTCGATTTCCACGCGACGGTTCTTCGCACGGCCTTCGGCGGTCTTGTTGTCAGCCACGGGCTGCTTTTCGCCCTTGCCTTCGGTGTACACGCGGTTCTTTTCGATGCCCTTGGACACCAGGTAAGCCTTCACAGCTTCAGAACGACGCACCGACAGCTTCTGGTTGTAAGCATCGGAGCCGACGGAGTCAGTGTGACCCACGGCAATGATCACTTCCAGGTTGATGCCCTTGACCTTGGACACCAGGTCGTCCAGCTTGGCCTTGCCTTCTGGCTTGAGCACCGACTTGTCGAAGTCGAAGAAGGCGTCTGCAGCGTAGGTCACCTTGGTGGCCACGGCAGGTGCAGGCGCGGGAGCGGGTGCAGGAGCGGCAGCGGGTGCGGGTGCAGCAGCTGGAGCAGGTGCAGCAGCGGCAGGCGCGGGTGCAACGATGGCGCCGTCGCAACCAGCGGCAGCCGTAGCAGGCGTCCAGTTGGCATCACGCCAGCAGTATTCGTTGGTGCCGTTCTTCCAGACCATTTGGCCAGAAGCATCGCGCCAGTTGTCAACAGTTTGTGCGCCAGCGGCGGTTGCGAGCGCTGCAGAGGCAAACAACATCGCCACTTTGTTCAGTTTCTTCATGGTTCTCCTCTTGGGGAAAAAGCCGCAGCCGCGCTGCGAATCAGGACGCCTGGGATGACCACCACCCTAAGCGTTCAAACGATTGTGCCATACGTAACAGGGCAAAAGCGGTGCGGACTGGCAGAGGTCCGTAGGACAAAACCTGAATTGCTTCGATATGTTGCGTCGTCGCTACACGGTCTTCCGCCTAAAATGGCTGTCCTTTGCCGCCTCCGCCGTCCCAATGACCCAGTTTGCCAAAGAAACCCTGCCGATCAGCCTTGAAGAAGAGATGCGGCGCAGTTACCTCGATTACGCGATGAGCGTGATCGTGGGCCGTGCACTGCCCGACGCGCGAGATGGCCTGAAGCCCGTCCACCGCCGTGTGCTCTTTGCGATGCACGAGCTCAATAACGACTGGAACCGACCCTACAAAAAGTCGGCCCGTATCGTTGGCGACGTGATTGGTAAATACCACCCCCATGGTGACTCGGCGGTGTACGACACCATTGTGCGGATGGCGCAGGATTTTTCGCTGCGTCATATGCTGGTGGATGGACAGGGTAATTTCGGATCGGTGGACGGCGACAACGCCGCGGCCATGCGATACACCGAAATCCGTCTGGCCAAAATCGCCCACGAAATGCTGGGAGATATTGACAAGGAAACCGTCGACTTCGGCCCCAATTACGACGGCAGCGAGAAAGAGCCCCTGGTATTGCCCAGCAAGCTGCCCAACCTGCTGGTGAATGGATCGGCGGGTATTGCGGTGGGCATGGCCACCAACATTCCACCGCACAACCTCAACGAAGTGGTCGATGCGTGCCTGCACATGCTGCGCAACCCCGAGGCGAGCATTGACGAGTTGATGGAAATCATCCCGGCCCCCGACTTCCCCACCGCCGGCATCATCTACGGCATCAATGGCGTGAAGGACGGCTACCGCACGGGGCGCGGCAAGGTGGTCATGCGTGCCAAGTGCCACTTCGAGGACATCGACCGGGGCCAGCGCCAGGCGATCATCGTGGACGAGCTGCCCTACCAGGTCAACAAGAAGACGCTGCAGGAGCGCATGGCCGAGCTGGTGCACGAGAAGAAGATCGAAGGCATCAGCCACATCCAGGACGAGTCCGACAAGTCGGGTATGCGCCTGGTGATCGAACTCAAGCGTGGCGAAGTGCCCGAGGTGGTGCTGAACAACCTGTACAAGCAGACGCAGCTGCAGGACACCTTCGGCATGAACATGGTGGCGCTGATCGACGGCCAGCCCCGTTTGTGCAACCTGAAGGACCTGATCAGCGTCTTCCTGCAGCACCGCCGCGAAGTGGTGACGCGCCGCACGGTGTTCGAGCTGCGCAAGGCACGCGACCGCGGCCATGTGCTGGAAGGCTTGGCCGTGGCCCTGGCCAACATCGATGATTTCATCGCCATCATCCGCAACGCCCCAACGCCCCCCGTGGCCAAGGCCGAGCTGATGGCCCGTCCCTGGGACAGCAAGCTGGTGCGCGAGATGCTCACCCGCACGCGCGCCGAC
>DATLGV010000261.1:0-3324 GCA_035540275.1 Acidovorax sp.
GCCTTCGGCGCCTATTTCAAGGGCGTCGAAATGGTGGCCGACTTCACCAAGCAGATCCCGGCCGACTGGCTGCGCAAGATCCTGGAGAACGAACTCACGCCCGAGCAGAAAGCCGCCATCGAGAAGATGGGCTGGGACGAACTCATGGAGACGCTGAAGAAGCGCCTCGAAGAACAGAAGGAACGCCACGAGGGCGGCAACAAGTGGATCGGCACCGGCGGCACCAGCCCGTTTGGCCACGGCGGCTACAACCCGCAGGGCGTGCGCATCGGCGGCGCGGGCAAGAACAAGAGCGCCGTGAAGGTGTGGGAGCAGCGCGCCTACAAGGACTACGACGACCAGCAGGAGCTGGGCACGCGCAACATCAAGGTGGCGCTGCGCCGCCTGCGCAAGTTCGCACGCGAAGGGCATGAGCTGGAGCTGGACCTGCCCGACACCATCCGCAGCACGGCAGCCAATGCGGGCTACCTGGACATCAAGATGGTGCCCGAGCGGCACAACAACGTGAAGGTGCTGCTGCTCATGGACGTGGGCGGCACCATGGATGAACACATCCAGCGGGTGGAAGAACTGTTCAGCGCCGTGAAGAGCGAGTTCAAGCACCTGGAGTTCTATTACTTCCACAACTGCGTCTATGACTTCATGTGGAAGAACAACCGCCGCCGCTTTGCCGAGAAGTTCCCGACCTGGGACATCATCCGCAAATACAACAAGGACTACAAGCTGATCTTTGTGGGCGACGCGACCATGAGCCCGTACGAGATCCTGCAGCCCGGCGGCAGCGTGGAATACAACAACGAAGAGCCGGGTGCCGAGTGGATCCAGCGCCTGACCCACGCCTTCCCCAAGTTTGCGTGGATCAACCCTGAGCCCCAGGGCGTGTGGCAGTACCGCCAAAGCATCAGCATCATCCAGCAGCTGGTGGGCAACCGCATGTACCCGCTGTCGCTCAAGGGGCTGGAAGAAACCATGCGGCTGCTGTCCAAATAGGCGCCGTAGCGGGACAGATGCCATGTGCGCATCTGTCCGACAGGGGCCGCTGCCGTTTCAGGGCATAGTCGGGGATGCATCGGGCGGGCTGGCAGGCTTGCCCGCCCCACACGATCCTCCTGACACATCCTCCCGCACCGTGCCTCTGAGCGTTTTGCGTCCCGCCACTGCTACCACCCCAACGCCGGCCCTGTGGTCGGCGTTGCTGCTTTCCGGCGCACTGTGCCTGAGCGGCTGCAGCCTGCTGCCGCGCGCCGACGAGCCCACGTCCGGCGACACGCGCAGCGACATCGTCACCCCGGAAGCCGGCAGTGGCGCCCCATCGTTTGACGTGGTGGTGCGCGCCCCCGACGCGGTGCGCGAGGCGCTGGAGCGCCACCTGGAGCTGCAGCGCTTTCGCCAGCTGCCCGACCTGCAGGCCAACGAGCTGCAGCGCCTGCTGGGCGCCACCGATGCCAACGCGCGGGAACTGCTGGGCACCCTGGGCTACTTTGCGCCCACCATCACCGTGGAGCTGACCGAGGCGCAAGAGACTGCGGGCACCCGCAAGGGCGCACCCCGCACCGTCACGGTCACCGTGGAGCCCGGCCCCCCAACCCGCATTGCCCGTGCCGACATCACCGTGGCAGGCACCGACGAAGCCGACAAGGACACCCTGGCGCGACGGCAGCAGCGCCTGCAGCGCAACTGGTCCCTCGCCCCCGGTCAGCCCTTCACCCAGTCGGCCTGGGACAGCGCCAAGGCCGACGGGCTGCGCCAATTGCAGGCAAGGCGCTACCCCACGGCCCGCATCGCCAACAGCCGGGCCGAGATCGATGCCGACCGGCACGAGGCCCAGCTGGGCGTGAACTACGACCCCGGCCCTGCCTACCGCTTTGGCCCCTTGCGCGTGCAGGGCAGCCAGCGCTACGACAGCGACGGTGCACGGCGCCTCGCGCGCCTGCCCACGGGCGCCGTGTACGACGAGGCCGACATGCTGGACGCCCAGCTGCGCCTGGCCAGCAGCGGCTACTACGACGCCGTGTTCCTCACCCTCGACACCGAAGGCACCGACCCGCAGGCCGCCCCCGTGGTGGCCCAGGTGCGCGAGGCCCCGCTGCAAAAGCTGGTGTTCGGCCCGGGCTTCTCGACCGACAGCGGCGCACGCCTGTCCCTGGAGCACATCCACAACCAGACGCCCGTGCTGGGCTGGCGTGCGGTGACCAAACTCGCGCTCGACCGCAAAACCAAGCTCGCCAACACCGAATGGACGGACCTGCCCAACGACAGCGGCTGGCGCTGGTTTGCAGGCGGCCAGGTGCTGCGCGAGGCCACGGGCGACTACGACGTGAACAGCGGCCGCCTGCGCGCGGGCCGCAGCAAGAGCACCAAAGCCATCGACCGCAATTACTTTGTGCAGTACGACTATGCCCACAGCCAGGGGCTGGCCGACAACGCGCTCCATCCCTCCGACACCAGCACGGCCGTCAGCGTCAACTATGGGTGGACGGGCCGCTACTTCAACAGCCTCACCGCCCCCACGCGGGGCCATGGTGTGGCGGTGGAGCTGGGCCTGGGCACCACGCTGCGGCCAGAGCGCGACCCGTTTGTGCGCACCCTGGTGCGGTGGCAGGCCTTCCTCCCCGCAGGGCGCGTGCAGGACGATGCAGGCATCGGCCGCAATGCCCGCGTGGCACTGCGGGCCGACGCAGGCGCAGTGCTGGCGCGCGAGGGCGCGCAGATCCCCGTCACGCAGCTGTTTGTGACGGGCGGCGACACCACGGTGCGCGGCTACGGCTACCGCAGCATCGGCGCACTCACGGACAACGGCAAGCTCTATGGTGGCCGCTATCTGGCCGTGGGCAGCGTGGAGTGGCAACGCCCCATCGTCTACAAGGGGACCATGACCGACTGGGAAAGCACGCTGTTTGTGGATGCAGGCGCCGTGGCCGACAAGGTGGGGGACCTGAGCCCGCGCGTGGGCGTGGGTGCCGGTGTGCGCTGGCGCAGCCCCGTGGGCCCGCTGCAGGCCGACCTGGCCTACGGCCTCAAGACCAAAGAGGTGCGGCTGCATCTGCGCCTGGGGTTCAGCTTCTGATGGCGATGAGCGACGCCCCCTACACCGCCAAGCCCCGCGCCCGCGCGTCGGACTTCGGCGCCGGGTCCTCGTCGGCCCCGCGCCCGCAACCCCCTCGCGCGCCGCGCTGGCTGCGGGCCCTGGGCTGGCTGCTGCTGGCCCTGGTGGCCTTGCTGCTGGCGGCCAGCGCGCTGCTGTGGTGGTGGGCGGGCAGCAACACATCCCTAGCCACCGCGCTGGCCCGCGCAGCGCAATCCCTGCCCGCCCACCACCACAGC
>DATLGV010000262.1:0-2018 GCA_035540275.1 Acidovorax sp.
GTCATGGCGCGCATGGGCCCCTGGTCGATTGCGGCGCTGCTGGCCACGCTGGTGCTGCTGTTTGCGTTCCAGGGCCAGGCCATCCTGCAGCAGCCGCTGGTGATTGCGCTGCTGGCCGTGCCCATCCTGATCCAGGTGTTCTTCAACGCGGGGCTGGCCTACTGGCTTAACCGCGCGGTGGGGGAGAAGCACAGCGTGGCCTGCCCGTCGGCACTGATCGGCGCCTCCAACTTCTTCGAGCTGGCGGTGGCCGCCGCCATCAGCCTGTTCGGCTTTCACTCCGGCGCCGCGCTGGCCACCGTGGTGGGCGTGCTGATCGAGGTGCCGGTGATGCTGCTGGTGGTGCACATCGTCAACCGCAGCAAGGGCTGGTACGAGCGGGCGTGAGCGGCGCTACAGGCCCCGCCCTTGGGGCCAGCCCCTGGTCATGCTGCGAGCCCTTCGCCCGGCTGGCGCGCAGCCATACCGCCCAGGCGTTGCAGCGTCTCGGCGAAGTGCTGGCCGAACATGCGGGCGGTTTGGGTGTCGCCAGGCACAAACGCATCGGCGGCCACCCCATGGCCTGCCTGCGCCATCAGGCCCGACCAGGAGCCGAGGCGGTTGGCCGCTTCGTCGTACGGCACCCCGGCATGCTGCTCGGGCAGGATGGGGTTGCCCACCCACACCATGCCGTGCTGCATGGCAAACACCCACATCGACATCAGCGTGGACTGCTTGTCGCCCGCTGGCAGCGACGACACGGTAAAGCCCGCCGCCAGCCTGTTCTTGAGCTGATGTGTCTTCCACAGGCGGCCTGTGGAATCCATGAAGGTCTTGAACGGCCCGGAGACCCCGCCCAGGTAGGTGGGCGAGCCCAGGATGACGCCGTCGTAGCGCAGCAGGCGGTCGGGCGCCTGCGCCAGGTCTTCGGCGCGGACCCGTTCGGCAAGGACGCCCGGCACGGCGCGGGCACCGTCCAGCACGTGGTGGGCAATGTGCGCGGTGTGGCCGTGGGCGCTGTGATAAACGATGGCAATGTGTTGCATGGTGTGGTTTCCTTGAGAGTGATTTCGGGGGAGAAGGTGCAAGGCAGGTCAGCGTGACATCCATGCGATGACCAGTGCGGAGAGATACAGGCCCAGGCCAAACACGGTGTGGTTGGCAAGGCTGCGCAGGCAGTTCTTGAGCGGGGTGGGCGTGCGCGATGCCGCAAAGCCCGAGCCCATGGCGGGCTGCATCACCAGGAGCGGCGCCGCCACGGTGCCCATGCCCACAGCCAGCGCGGGCAGCAGGGTGGGGCTGTGGACCCAGGCGGCGCCCTGCAGGGCCAGCAGCACCCCGGCAAAGGCCACGCCCACGGCGTAGTGTGTGAGCCAGCCCCAGGCCAGCTCGCCCCGGACCGGAGCCGACTTGGCGATGGCGGCATGGGTGATCTGCCCGTGCAACAGGTGGCCCACCCAGCGGCCGATGAACGCGAAGTTGAGCGTGGGCACCCCTAGCCTTTTGAGCAGCAGCAGCCAGGCGTCCATGCAGGCGGTGGCGCCGATCCCCAGGAGCATGGCGAGGGGAATGTCGTGCAGTGAGAGCGTCATGAAAACACCTCGAA
Organism: Acidovorax sp.; assembly: GCA_035540275.1. Classification (GTDB taxonomy): domain Bacteria; phylum Pseudomonadota; class Gammaproteobacteria; order Burkholderiales; family Burkholderiaceae_C; genus Acidovorax. The sequence continues at coordinate 1,586 of DATLGV010000262.1, forward strand.
AAGTTGACGGTAGAAGGTTTTGAACGGAATATAGAAGTTCAAGTCAACTTGAGGTCAAGAGGTTTTTTCATGGACATTGCCGAAGTCGCCAAACGCTCCGGGCTGCGGGCGTCCACGCTGCGGTATTACGAAGAGAAGGGCTTGATCCAGTCGGTGGGGCAACCGGGTGAGCGCCGCCGGTTTGCGCCCGGTGTGATGGACCAGCTGGCGCTGATTGCGCTGGGGCAATCGGCCGGGTTCTCGCTGGACGACATCCGGTCGATGTTCTTGCCCAGCGGCGAGCCCAACATCGACCGGCAGCTGCTATCGGCCAAGGCCGACGAGCTTGACACCATGGTCAAGCGCCTCAAGGCCATGAGCAATGGCCTGCGGCACGCTGCTGCCTGCCCTGCCGAGAGCCATGCCCAGCGCTCCGTCGGCGGCGGCTTTCAGC
>DATLGV010000263.1:0-7936 GCA_035540275.1 Acidovorax sp.
CGCGGGGGCAGCTTGCCTGGCGGCGCTGGTGAGCGCGGTGAATGCCATGGTTTTGGGCTTTTATTCTGGCTATTATTGGTTACATCCCCGTCCAATAATGGGCTACCCGGTTGTGCGTGCACATTGATCGTTTGACAGCGCCAGCACCACCCGCTCCCCACCGCAAGGAATTCCATCGTGTCAGCCAATACTCCCGCAGCAGCGGCGCCCGCCAAAAGCAAGAAGATGCTGTTGATCATCATCGGCGTGGTGGTGGCTGTGCTGGTGATCGGAGGGGGGGCTGCCGCGTGGTTCATCTCCAGTCGCTCGCACGCCGCTGAGGATGAGGAGGGCGGTGCGCCTGCCGCACGCAAGGAGGCGCCAAAGGTAGCCCCTACCTTCTTGCCCATGGAGAACATGGTGGTCAATCTGGCCGATCCCGGTGGCGACCGCTTTGCGCAGATTGGCATCACCCTGGAGCTGGAAGATGCCAAGACGGCCGACCAGGTCAAGCAGTACCTGCCATCGATCCGCAGTGGCATCCTGATGCTGGTGTCGCAGCGCACCTCTGCGGAGCTGCTGCAGCGCGAGGGCAAGGAAAAGCTGGCCGCTGACGTCTTGCGCGAGGTCTCGCGGCCTTTGGGCTACTCCGTGCCGTCGGAGCGTGAGCGTGCAAAGGCCGCCGCGGCTGCTGCCGCCGCCGAGCAGGACGGAGATGCCGAGGAGCGCCCCGCTGCGCGCAAGCGTGTCGAGCGCAACCCCGTGCGCAAGGTACTCTTTTCGAGCTTCATCATCCAATGAGCCAGCCGGGCAAGGACCAGCCATGAGTGATTCATTTCTTTCGCAGGAAGAGGTCGATGCCCTTCTGGAGGGGGTCACTGGCGAGAGCCAGAAGTCGGTCGAAGAGGTGGCAGAGGCGGGCTCGGTCCGCACCTACGACATCTCCAGCCAGGAACGCATCGTCCGTGGCCGCATGCCGACGATGGAAATCGTCAACGAACGGTTTGCGCGCAACTTTCGCATCGGGTTGTTCAATTTCATCCGCCGCAGCCCCGAGATTTCGGTGGGGACCGTATCGGTGCAGCGCTACAGCGCCTTTCTGCGGGAGCTGGCGGTACCCACCAACTTCAACATCCTGGCGATCCGGCCCTTGCGCGGCAGCGGGCTCATCGTGTGCGAGCCTTCGCTGGTGTTCGGCATCATCGACACCTTGTATGGCGGGGTCGGCAAGTTCCAGACCCGCATTGAGGGCCGTGACTTTTCGCCCACCGAGCAGCGTGTCATCAACCGGCTGGTGGATGTGATCTGCGCGGAATACAAGAAGGCCTGGCAGGGGATCTATCCGCTGGAGCTGGAGTACCAGCGCTCGGAAATGCAACCCCAGTTTGCCAACATCGCCACGCCGAGCGAGATTGTGGTGTCCACGGCGTTCCAGCTGGAAATCGGAGACCTCTCCGGTGCCATCCATGTCTGTATGCCGTATGCCACGCTGGAGCCGATCCGCGATGTGCTGTATTCGTCCACGCAGGGCGATTCCATCGAGGTGGACCGCCGCTGGGTGAATGTGCTCAAGCGTGAAATCCAGTCCGCAGAGGTCACGCTGGTGGCGGAGCTCGCCAAGGCCGATGCCACCGTGGAGCAGCTGCTGGCCATGAAGCCGGGCGACTTCATCGAGCTGGACCGTGAGCCCCGTATCCGTGCGTCGATCGGAGGGGTTCCAATTTTTGAATGCCAGTATGGAACCCACAATTCAAAGTACGCCATCCGCATTGAAGAGTGCCTGCGTACTGCGGACATGAGCTGGCTGGGAGAGAAAAATGGCAACTGAAGAAGACAACAAGGACGCAGGCGCGGACGACCCGTTTGCGGGTTGGGCCGAAGCGCTGGAAGAGCAGAAGCGCACGGACGAAAAGCCGGCAGATGCCGAGCAGGGCGGGCCGCTGTCCGGCGAGCCCGTGCGGCCGTTTTCCGCCGCTGCGGGTGGCGATACCGTCAACGACATCAACATGGTGCTGGACATTCCGGTCCAGCTGTCGGTGGAGCTGGGGCGCACCAAGGTGCCCATCAAGTACATCCTGCAGCTGGCCCAAGGCTCCGTGGTGGAGCTGGATGCGCTGGCGGGCGAGCCCATGGATGTGCTGGTCAATGGCTACCTCATCGCGCAAGGCGAGGTGGTGGTGGTCAACGACAAGTTCGGTATCCGCCTGACCGACGTGGTGACCCCGTCTGAACGCTTGCGACGGGTCAGCCGTGGATAGTGGAAGCATGACCCAGACATTGATGGTCGTGGTGCTTTTTGTGGGCGCCATGGCCTTGCTACCTTGGGCGGTGCGCCGCTTGCAGCAGCGTCAGTCCTCCGGGGTGTTGGCGGCCGGGGCTGCATCCCGCGTGGTGTCTGCCGTGGCCGTCGGACCTCAGCAGAGGGTCGTTACGGTCGAAGTCGGTCCGGAGAATGCGCGCACCTGGCTGGTGCTGGGTGTGACGGCGCAGCAGATCAGTTGTCTGCATGTGCTGCCGCTTGCCGGTCACGGGGCGGCTGATGCGGTGGCTGCCTCGCCGCCAGCGGCGCCCTCGTTTGCCCGGGAGATGCAAGCGGCTACCGCCGAATCTGGAAAGCCGGCCCATGTCTGAGCGCGTGTCCCCGTTCGTGGCAAGTGGGGCGCGATGGGCCGCGCGCTCATGGCCTGCGGCCGTCGCCGTGGCGGGACTGGGAGTGCAGGGTCCGGCCTGGGCACAGGCTGCTGCGGGGACGTTGCCATTGGTGGTGGGCAGCGGGCCTTCCGGAACCAGCTACTCGGTACCCATCCAGACCCTGCTGTTTTTCACGGCGCTGTCGTTCCTGCCCGCTGTGTTGCTGATGATGACGGGCTTTACCCGGATCGTGATCGTGTTGTCCCTGCTGCGCCAGGCCTTGGGAACGCAGTCGGCGCCTCCCAACCAGGTCATCATCGGTCTGTCCTTGTTTCTGACCTTCTTTGTCATGGGGCCGACGCTGGATCGTGTGTACCAGGATGCTTACGTCCCCTACACCAATAACACGATCAGCTTTGAGCAGGCGCTGGATCGGGCGGAGGCGCCCATGCGCAGCTTCATGCTCAAGCAGACGCGGCAATCGGACTTTGCGCTGTTTTCCCGGTTGGCACGCCTGGACCCCAAGGTGACGGCCGAAACGGCACCCATCCGTGTACTGGTGCCTGCCTTTGTGACCAGCGAGCTCAAGTCGGCATTCCAGATCGGGTTCATGATCTTCATTCCATTTCTGGTCATCGACATGGTGGTGTCCAGCATCCTGATGTCGCTGGGCATGATGATGTTGTCGCCAGTGCTGGTGGCATTGCCGTTCAAGCTCATGCTGTTTGTGTTGGCCGATGGCTGGAATCTGCTGATCGGGTCATTGGCCGCCAGCTTTGTTACCTGAAAGAATCCGCCATGACCTCACAAATGGTGCTGACCATCGGGCGTGATGCCCTCACCTTGTTGCTGATGATCGCCATGCCGGTGTTGGGGGTCGTCATGGCGGTGGGTTTGCTGGTCAGTATTTTTCAGGCCGTCACGCAGATCCATGAAGCCACGCTGGCCTTTGTGCCCAAGCTGATTGCTGCCATGGTGGTGTTTGCGATTGCGGGGCCCTGGATGCTCAGCACCCTGGTGGACTTCATCCGCAGGACGATCGAATCGATCCCGTCGATGATTGGATAGCGCCATGCCAATCGGGGCACTGGCTTGCCTGATACAGGACTGCTTGCCCCCGAGTTGGGCGCAGTGGGGTGTGGCATCTTGGCCATCAATGCGCCTCGGCCAGGCCCTGGGAGGAGGGTCGTGATTACCTTCTCCGAGGCGCAGATCATGGCGTGGCTGTCTCCCATTCTGTGGCCTTTCTTGCGTGTGCTGGCCCTGTTTTCCGTGGCCCCGGTGTTCTCCATGCGCGTTGTCCCCATGCGCGTGAAGATCGGCCTCGCATTCCTGGTGGCTCTGTGCGCGCAAGGCGTTTTGGGCGTGCAGCCCGTCATCAGCGTGAATGGCCGTGAGGCGCTGGGCACGGTGGCGCAGCAGGTGGCCGTGGGGCTGGCGATTGGGTTTTCCGTTCGTCTTGTGTTCACGGCGGTCGAGCTGGCCGGCGAAATCATCGGCCTGCAGATGGGGCTCAACTTTGCGTCGTTCTTTGACCCCACCTCCAATGGGCAGATCAGCGCCGTGGCCCGTTTCTTTGGTCACATGTCGATGCTGCTGTTTATCGTCATCAACGGCCATTTGTTGATCCTGATGGCGGTGGTCAAGAGTTTTGACCGCTTTCCGGTCGATGGCAATTTTTTGCAGGCGCTGGGGCAGATGCGGCTGCATGAGCTGGGGGCTTCGCTGTTTTCGAGCGCTCTCTGGATTGCCATGCCGATGATTGCACTGCTGCTGTTCGTCAACCTGACCATGGGCATCATCTCGCGCGTGGCGCCGCAAATGAACATCTATGCGGTGGGGTTTCCCGTCACGCTCACGGTGGGGATGCTGGGCATTGCGGCAACACTCCCGATGCTGGAGCAGCCCGTGCTGGCGCTGATGCAGCAGGCTGTGGACCTGTTTGCGGCCGGCAGGTAGGCGGCAGCTACACCAGCTGGTTGCGGATGGCGTAAACCGTCAGTTCGGCGTTGTTCGAGAGCTTCAGCTTTTCGAGCACCCGTGAGCGGTACACGCTCACGGTCTTGGGGCTCAGCATCAACTCCTCGGCAATGTCCGACAAGCGCCGACCCGAGGCAATCTTCACCAGGGTTTGCAGTTCGCGCTCGGAAAGCGCCGCGTGGGGCACCTCTGGCGTGGGTTGCGCCAAGCTGTCCGCCAGCATCTGCGCCACTTCGGCGGTGAGGTATTTGCGCCCCTGCATCACCGTGCGCACGGCGGCAATGAGTTCGACCGGGTCTCCGGCCTTGTTCGCATAGCCCTGGGCCCCCGCCTTGAGGCAGCGCAATGCGTATTGGTCTTCGGGGTACATCGAAACCACCAGCACCTTGATGGTGGAGTGGGTCTCGCGCAAGCTTGCCAGTACCTCCAGGCCACTGCGCCCAGGCATGTTCAGGTCCAGCAGCAGCACGTCACAGGCGGCCGAACGCAGGACTTCGCGCAGTTCTGAATATCCGCCCGCTTCGCCGGTCACCTGAATGTCCGGGGCTTCGGCGAGTGTGTCGCGAATGCCGCGCCGCAATACGGCATGGTCGTCGCACAAGACGACATGGATCACCGGGCATCTCCTGGAGCGGGCATGGGAGGAGATGGTAACGGGATGGACAGGATGACCGACGTGCCCTGGCCCGGGCGGCTGCTGATGTCCAGCCACCCCCCTACGGTGCGCGCACGCTCTTGAAGGCCCTTGAGCCCGAAGGCCTTGGGCTTGTCACGCACTGTGGCGTCCATGCCACGGCCGTTGTCTGCGACCTCCAGGGTCAACACCCCTTCCCTGTCGGACAGTTCCATGTCCACCTTGGTGGGCTGTGCATGCTTCACGATATTGGTCAATGCTTCCTGGGCCGTGCGGTACGCCACCAGTTGAATGTCGGCGGGCGTGTCTATGGCGTCGCTGCTGCTCTGCAGTCGGGTGGGGATGCCTGTCCTGCGCTCAAAGCCCGTGGCCAGCCATTGGACAGCGGCCACCAGGCCTTGCTCGAGAATGGGGGGGCGCAGGTTCATCATGATGCGCTGGCTGGCGCCGATGGCGTGCTGCAGCATCTCTGCGGCCGATGCCGCATGGTCCTGCATGGCTGGGTCGGTGCTGTGGCGTCCGATCCATGCCACATCAAAGCGCACGGCCGTCAGTGCGCCACCGATGTCGTCGTGGATCTCGCGCGCAATGGAGGCCCGCTCTTGTTCGATGGAGGTCTGCAGGTGCTCGGCCAATTCGGCCAAGCGGCGCTCAGACAGGGCCAGTTCTGCAATGGCCTGCTCGCGCGCTTGGCGTGCTTCGTGCACTTCCAGCGTCCGGGAGATCACATGGGGCAGGCGCTGGATGTCGTCCTTGAGCAGATAGTCCGCCACGCCAAGACGCATGGCATCCACCGCGGCAGGCTCGCCGATGGCGCCCGACAGCAGCACGAAAGGAGGGTGGTGCGGTTTTTGCACCACATGGGCCCAGGCGTCCAGTGCGGTGAAGCCTGGCAGGCGGTAATCTGCCAGGATGATGTCAAAGCTGCCGCTGTCCGTCAGTCTTTGGAATTCTGCAAGGGTATCGACTCTCTGGAGGTGGCACCGGAGCCCGGATCGACGCAATGCACGCGCGGCCAGTTCGTGATCGGCCGGTGAGTCTTCAAGATGCAGGATTTCAAGGGTCTGGTCTGATGTTGCAGGGCCCATAGGAGCGCTATCATAGGATACAAATTGGAACAAACAACGGTGTTTGTCCGGTTGGGAGGGTTTGTGCGTCAGCGTTCAATGGGTGCGGACGCTCCGGCTTGCACGGAGGCCTTGACAGGTCACTGATGCACATATCGTAGTCCTGTGTATTTGCGTGTTTTGCTGCTACGTGCTGCGATGGAGAAACGATGCAATCTACGCTAACAACGCCTGGAGGACCTGCTGTCCAGGTTCCCGTCATGGTGGCGGCAGAGTTGCAGGACTCCCTGTTGGTCGTAATGCACGACCTGCACCGCTTGGAAGGCTTGCTGAACCACGCAACCGACAATCTGCTGGAGCGGTTTGGCGAAGCGAACTCCCTGTTGACCGATGCCGTGGTGGCGGACTCCCCGGAACTGGTGGCTGCGCGCGCGGCGTTGCGCAGTGCGGTAACGGAGTTGCAGTTCCAGGACATGGCCTCTCAATTGATCTGGCATACCACCAGGGTGCTGCAGGGCTGCGCCTTTCGGCTGGCCTCGGAGGCCATGGGGCACGAAGAAGGCGAAGACGCGGCGCCCTTTGCGGAAATGGCACCCGACAGACCCAACCCTGTCACCCAAAGCGAGATGGATGCAGGTTCTGTGGACCTGTTTTGACGTTCACATCACTGGTTACCTTATATATTCAAGTCCGTTGGAGCCATACATGCAATCGATTCTTGCCGTTGATGATTCACCTTCCATGCGCAAAATGGTGTCGTTCACCCTCACCGGTGCCGGCTACCACGTTGTGGAGGCAGTGGACGGACAAGATGCCCTCGAAAAGGCCGAGACGCACAACATTGACCTGGTGCTGGCCGACCAGAACATGCCGCGCCTCGACGGTATTGGCCTGACCCGCAAACTGCGCGAGCACCCCAAGTTCAAGACGATCCCCATCCTCATCCTCACGACGGAGTCGAGCGATCAGATGAAGCAGGCCGGGCGCACCGCAGGGGCCACAGGGTGGCTGGTAAAACCCTTTGACCCGAATCGCCTGATCGAAGTCATCCAGAAAGTGATCCGCTGAGCCGGGTTGACCGAGACCATTTAGTACACAGGAGCCCACCATGGCGGAAACCTACCAAGAAGGATCGGGTGCAGGCGCTGACTTCGACCTCAGCCAGTTCTATCAGATCTTTTTCGAGGAAGCGGGCGAGAACCTCGACCAGATGGAGCAGATGCTCCTGGATCTGGACCTGAGCAGTGCCAACGATGAGGAGCTCAACGGTATCTTCCGCTGTGCCCACTCGATCAAGGGGGGCTCTGCCACCTTCGGGTTTTCTGATGTCGCTGAGCTGACCCATCAGATGGAGTCCCTGCTCGACCGGCTGCGTCGCCACGAACTGCAGCCCATTCCTCAGATGGTGGACGTTCTGCTGGAGTCTGCCGACGCCTCCCGCAGCCTGCTGGCGCGCCATCAGGCGGGCGGGCAGGGCGAGGCGGTTTCGACCACCTCCTTGGTTCGTCGCATCAGTGACCTGGCTGCCGGGCTGGTGCCTGGCGATACCGCGCCGCCCGTGGCTGTGCCGCCTCCTTCGGCGCCAGCACCGGCGCCGGCGCCGGTGCTGGCGCCGAAGGAGGCGGCACAGCCACGGGCGGCGCGG
>DATLGV010000264.1:0-1913 GCA_035540275.1 Acidovorax sp.
GGCCATACCCAGCAGGTGGAAGCCCTGGTGCAACAGGGCACGCCAGTGGACGCCCGCGACCCTGAAGGAAAAACCGCCCTGATGCTGGCCGCCATGCACGGCCATACCGCCACTGTGCAAAGGCTGCTGGCCCTGCGCGCCAACCCGGCGCTGGTGGACCGCGAAGGCTTGAATGCGGGACAGCTGGCGGCCCAGCGGGGGCACACGCGCCTGGCAGAACTGCTGGGCGCGACACGCTGAGAAGCGCGTCAACAGGCCCGCTCAAGACCCGAACTGGTCGGCCTGGCGGCATCTCCTGACGGCAGCGGCGAACGAGCCACGCGTCGGAATCATCAGAACCGCACCGCCTCGAACGCCGGGTGCAGCGCGTCGATCCAGTGCTCCAGCTCGTCCTGCGTCACATGCAGGTGGTCCATGCAGGCCTGGCCGTGCTGGGTCCACTCGCGCGTGGGTGCCAGGCCATCGTGCTGGTTGACCAAGAACTCGGCCAGCAGGCCCAGCGCCACCAGGTGGCGCACAGTCGCGCCAAACCGCTCGTCGTTCAGGCATGCAAAGTCATGGTGCAGCCAGACGGCCTGCGCGACGTCGCCCGGCAGGTGCCAGGTGCGGGCCACGATGGCGCCCATCACCGCATGGTCGGTGCGGTGGCTGGCGTTTTCGGTCTGGGTGAAGGTGCGGTCCTTGCGGGCCAGTGCCTCGGTCACAGTGCTGGCATAGCCGCGCACCGCCTTCACCAGCACCGGCATGCCCACATGGCAGAACAGCCCGAAGCTGTAGCCCAGGCCCGGGTCCAGGCTGTAGAGTTGGTGGCCGATGTGCTCGCACGCAATGGCGCGGCGCTGCGAGCTTTCCCAGAAATGCTCGAGCAAGGGCGAGCGCACCATCAGTGCATTGCGGGTGATGAAGGCGGACAGCAGCTCCACGGCCGGCCGCAGCCCCAGCACCGTGAGCGCCATGCCCACGGTCTGTACCGGCTGGGCCAGGCCATACAGCGGGCTGTTGGCCAGCCGCATCACGGCAGCGGCCAGGGCCACGTCCGAGGACACCAGCTGCTCCAGGGCGGCCGAATCCAGCTCGGGCGCCGCCACGATCTGCTGCAGGCGCAGCAGCGACTCGGGGCACGGCGGGATCACGATGGCACGCACAGCGGGGTGCACGCGGGCTTGCCGGATGTCTTGGTCGATGGGGTGTGGAGCGGTCACAAAAAGTCCCCGGGCCGCCGCGTGTGCCGATCACACGGACGGGCGCAGCCCGCACAGTTGCAATTCGTTGCATTGTGGCGCTAAAAAGCGTGCCGCCCGATGATCTCGTACCCATGCGCGGTGTTCGCGCTCAGCGACTCAGATATTGGCGCCGTCGAGCCCCTGCAGGGCCTGCCGCGTGCTCAGGCTGCTGCGCCCGGGCATGGCCTCGCCCAGGTAGTCCAGAAACCGCCGCACGGCGGGCGACAGCCCTCGGCGCGACGGAAACACGGCGTGCACGATGGCGGGCGCCGGTGCCCAGTCGGGCAATACCCGCACCAGCTTGCGATCGCGCATTTCTTCCTGGCACATGTAGTCGGGCATCCAGCACACGCCCGTGCCGGCCACCGCCGCGTATTTGAGGGTGAGCAGGTCGTCGGCCACATAGCGCGGCGTGTGCTGCACCATTTGGTGCACGCCGCCGGGGCCGATCAGGTTCCAGGTGGACCGGCCATCGGGGGCCGACATGGCGATGCTGTCGAGCTTGGCCAGGTCGTCCAGCGTTTGGGGCGTACCCTGGCGGATCAGCAGCTCGGGGCTGGCAACCAGGATCTGCGTGGTGTGGTCCAGGCGCTTGACGACCATGCTGCCGCTGTCGTCCACCGAGGGGCGCACGCGCAGCGCCACATCGATGCCCTCTTCCACCAGGTTCACCGCGCGGTTGCTCACCAG
>DATLGV010000265.1:0-2351 GCA_035540275.1 Acidovorax sp.
CAGCCTCAGGATTCTATGCGGCCGGCCTGCGGGCCGCTGCATGGGGCGCCGTGGCTTGAAAATATCAAACAAATCGGGATCTAGTGCTTGATGGATAAGCGCTGACAGCTATCAATTTTGATTTTTATGGAGACCAGGCCGACAACAGGGCTTGTGGCGACGGGTGCGCCAGCTCGATACCCAATTGATCCATCTAGGTATAAATACCGAGTCAATGGTGCAAATTAGTATTTATCTGCTCGGTGCGAGTACCAACTGAGCATGCAAGCATCGGTATCGTTCAGTCCGTCAATGCCCGCATGTGTGTACCGGTGTTGAACGGCAGATTCCATCCATACCAACGACCTAGGAGACATTCCGATGCCCCATTCCTCCCGCGTTGCTGCGCCCCAGCGTCTTGCCCTGGCGGCGGCCCTGGCGGCCTTGCTTTGCGGCGCCGCCAGCGCCCAGCAGACCGAGCTGGTCATCGCCACCGTGAACAACGGCCACATGATCGAGATGCAAAAGCTCAGCAAGAACTTCGAGCAGGCCCACCCCGACATCAAGCTCAAGTGGGTGACGCTGGAAGAGGGCGTGCTGCGCCAGCGCGTGACGACCGACATCGCCACCAAGGGCGGCCAGTTCGACGTGATGACGATCGGCATGTACGAGGCGCCCATCTGGGGCAAGAAGGGCTGGCTGCAGGAGCTCAAGACCGATGCGGCCTACGACGTGGATGACCTGCTGCCCGCCGTGCGCAACGGGCTCACGGTGGACGGCAAGCTGTTTGCCGCCCCGTTCTACGGCGAAAGCTCGATGCTCATGTACCGCAAGGACCTGGCCGACAAGGCGGGCGTGCAAGTGCCCGAGCGCCCCACCTGGACGCAAGTCAAGGACTTGGCCGCCAAGATCCACGACCCCAAGAACGGTGTGTACGGCATCTGCCTGCGCGGCAAGCCGGGCTGGGGCGACAACATGGCCTTCCTGACCACACTGGTCAACACCTTTGGCGGCCAGTGGTTCGACATGCAGTGGAAGCCGCAGCTCGAATCCAAGCCCTGGAAGGATGCGATCACCTTCTACGTGGACCTGCTCAAGAACTACGGCCCACCCGGCTCGTCGGCCAACAGCTTCAACGAAATTTTGGCGCTGACCAACTCCGGCAAGTGCGGCATGTGGGTGGATGCGACCATTGCGGCTTCGTTCGTGGCCGACCCCAAGCAGTCCAAGGTGGCTGAGCACATGGCCTTTGCCCAGGCGCCCACCATGAACACGCCCAAGGGCGCCAACTGGCTGTGGTCGTGGAATCTGGCCATCCCCGCAGGGTCCAAGAAGGTAGAAGCCGCGCAGAAGTTCATCACCTGGTCCACCAGCAAGGACTACATCCAACTGGTGGCCAAGACCAACGGCTGGGCCAACGTGCCCACCGGCACGCGCAAGAGCACCTATGCGTCGCCTGAGTTCCAGAAGGCCGCGCGCTTTGCGGCGGCTGAGAAGACCGCGATCGACTCGGCCAACCCCACCGATTCGACCCTGCCCAAGAGCCCGTATGTGGGCGTGCAGTTTGCGGCCATTCCTGAGTTCCAGGCCATCGGCATCGCGGTGGGGCAGCAGATGAGTGCAGCTCTGGCAGGCAAGACGACGGTGGATGCCGCGCTCAAGGCCAGCCAGGTGACGGCGGACCGTGAGATGAAAAAGGCCGGCTACTACAAATAGGCATTCATCCGGCTACTGCGCGGGCCGATCCGGGGCCGGTGTTCCTCGCCGTACGGGAGTACGGCTGCGGTACACCGACCCCGCCTCGGCCCGCTCGCGACGCCGACTGAACGCCTGTTTCTGCTGGACTTTTTTCTGAGGCTTCCATGAATCGCCGCCTGCTCCCCCGCCTGTTGCTCACGCCTGCCATGGCCACGCTCTTCCTGTGGATGATCGTGCCGCTGGTGATGACGATCTACTTCTCGCTCATCCGCTACAACCTGATGCAGCCGGACCAGGCCGGGTTTGCCGGGCTGGAGAATTTTGAGTATTTCGTCACCGACCCGTCGTTTGGCACGGCGGTGGTCAACACCCTCTTGCTGCTGGGCAGCGTGATCCTCATCACGGTGGTGGCTGGCGTTGCGATTGCGCTGCTGATCAACGAGCCGTTTGCGGGCCGGGGCATCGTGCGGGTGCTGCTGATCTCGCCATTCTTCGTCATGCCCACGGTGAACGCCCTGATGTGGAAGAACATGATGATGAACCCCATCTACGGCGTGCTGGCGCAGGTGTGGATGTTCTTCGGCGCACAGCCGGTGGACTGGCTCACTGACCACCCGCTGTTCTCCGTCATCGTGATGGTGTCGTGGCAATGGCTGCCATTTGCCACGCTGATC
>DATLGV010000266.1:0-3252 GCA_035540275.1 Acidovorax sp.
CAACCGCTTCCGCAAGCTGCTGGTGCGCTACGAAAAACTCGAGCGCAGCTTCATGGCGCTCAACCACCTTGCCGCCGCCATCATTGCCTTCCGCAAAGTACCGGCAGACGTTAACGTAATTTACGGATAGATTCTAAAAGCCTGCGAACCCTTTGGGGGGCTTCACGCAGGCATCACAGCCGTCACTTGACGGTGTCGAACACCGCCTTGGCCTGTGCGTGGCAGAACGGTGGCTCGTAGGTGCCGTGGTAGCTGCCGTAGTAGGTGGCAAATGCTGCCGAGGTGGGGTCAGTCGGCGCCTTGCCGCCGGGGCCGTAGGTGGCCTGGATGGCGGCGTCCACATCGACGGACGTCACATTGGTCACGCCACGGCTGTCAAAGTCGGCCTTCATGACGGACTGGTGCACGGCCGGGGGCACGGTGGGGTCGCCTGCGCCACCGCACAGCATCACACGCGCCTTGGGGGTCCAGCCCAGCAGGTCGTTCTTTTTGGCGGCCAGGTACAGCGGGTGGGTGGTGCTGGTCTGCGAGCCGGTGATGAACGCCGACTGGAACAGCGCGTCACGCGCCTGGTTGGGCGTGCCCGAGGGCAGCGTGCCCGTGGTCACCAGGGTGGTGTAGTTGAGCGTGGGGTTGGGCAAAAGGTTCTCGATGTAGCCCGAGTACGGCGCCTTGAACACGTCCTTCACGTCGGTATAGACGGTGCCATAGATCTTCTGCCAGGCCGTGACGAGGTAGGGCACAAAGAATTGCACGCCCGCGATCGCGTCCGGAATGCGCAGCGAGCCCGACAGGTTGTAGGGGCCCGCCAGGTGGGCGCCTGCGACCACGTTGAATTCGTTGCCGTAGTCCCGCTCTGCCGCGCGCTGCGCCGCCATGGACGAGTGGCCGCCCTGCGAGTAACCGGTGAACATCACCTTGCCCGACAGCGTGGCTCCCACCGTGCTGGCCGCATTGCGTGCAGCACGCACCGAGTCGATGACCGACGTGGCTTCCGAATCGGCATGCAGGTAGGGGTGGTAGCTGTAGCCCGACTTGGCAAAGCCCAGGTAGTCGGTGGCCACCACGGCATAGCCCTGCGCGGCGTACATGGCGGCCAGCAGGAAGGTTTCGCTGTCTTGCGGGTTGGCCAGGGTGCGGGGCTTTTGCACATCGGTGCCCTTGGCATAGGCCACCAGCGGGGCCGCCGTGGTGCAGCTGCCGGCCGGCACCAGCATCACGCCCGAGGCGTTGGTGTTCTCGCCGCTCTTGGCACCCACGGTCGCATAGTTCAGCGACACAACCTTCACATCGCACTTGGCCTTGCCACTGAGCGCCTGCAGGCCGCTGCTGGCCGTGGCCGCGTCAATCTGCGCCACGGTGAGCGTGGTGAGCGTGGCAGGGGGGTCGATCAGTGCGCCGCGCGCCGGGTCGTCAGAGCCACCGCAGGCGACAAGCAGGACCGCCGCAGCGGCCACACAGGTAAGGCGGAAATAGGTCATGGATGGATACCTCGGTCAGTGAAAACGACGCATCGTGCGCGCACCTGCGCTGCAGCATCCATAGGGGATAACGCGGGAGGCCGGGCGCCCCAGACACCTAGGCGACAGCGCGCCGGCGCCACCCCGCCCCACTCCGCCCGTCAGTCGGGACGGCGCGTGCCGTACACCACCTTCATCCCCAGAATGGTGCCCGCCAGAGCCAGCGTGATGGCATTGGCCACCACGATGGGCCAGGCCGCCAGCGCCAGGCCATAGGCCAGCCACAGCGCGACCCCCACCGTGAAAACGCTGTACATGCCCAGCGAGATGCCGCTCACGTCGCGCGTGCGAAAGGTGTGCAGGGCCTGCGGCACAAAGCTGCAGGTGGTCAGGCAGGCGGCCAGATAGCCGATCAGTTCATGGAGTTGCATGGTGGGAAAAGCACAGGGCAGCAGCGATTATTCACTGCTCGCGCGCCGTCCAGTCGATGAGACTGTCCAGCACCGGCCGCGCAGCCCCGGCATTGGGGTGGTTGACCACGGCCACCAGCACATAGCGGCGCCCGCTGGCGGCATGCACATAGCCTGCGACAGCCATCACGTCGCGCAGACTGCCCGTCTTGAGGTGGGCGGTGCCAGCACGGCTCTGGCTGCGGCGCAGCGTGCCATCCACCCCCGTGATCGGCAGCGACGCCACCAGCTCCGGCATCACGGGCGACACCCAGGCCGCCTGCAGCATGCGGGCCAGGGCCTGCGCGGTCAGGCGCGCATCGCGGCTGAGCCCGGCGCCGTTGTCCACCTGCGGCAGGTCGGCATCGCCCATGCGGGCCTGCCACCACTGGCGCAGCACCTCGCGGGCGCCGTCGAACGTGGCCACGCCGTTCTTTTGCAGCGCCAGGGTCAGAAACACCTGCTGCGCCATCACGTTGTTGCTGTACTTGTTCACATCGCGCACCACCTCGGCCAGGGTGGGAGATGTGACCCCAAACGCGGGTTTGAGGCCCGGCGGCACCCTGCCATCGCGCACGCTGCCCGTGAGCTTGCCGCCCAGCTCGCGCCACATGCCCTCCACCGCCCGCGCCGCAAAGCCGCGCGGGTCGGCAGCAGCCACCGGCCACACGCGTTCGCCACAGGCGGCGGGGTACACGCCCTGGAACGACACCTTGGACGGGTCCGAGAGCTCGGCCCGCAAGGCCGTGCGCCAGTCGCCACAGTCTGCGCCCGGCGCCGCCAGCGCCACGGTGGGCTGGCGCTGCACCCCGGCCAGCGGCGGGTCGTACTGGATGCGCGCCAGGCCCGCGGCCGCATCGGGCACAAAGGTCATCACCGACGACTTGTAGTTCAGCAGCAGGGCGTCGGGGGAGGCGTTGTAGGGCCGCAGCGGCTCGCCATCAAACCGTGCGGGGTCCTGGTCGGGCACGTCGAACGCCGTGCGGTCCAGCACGATGTCACCCACGATGACCTGGATGCCCTGGCCCCGCAGCCGCCGCATCAGCAGCCACAGCCGCTCCATGACCAGCTTGGGGTCGCCCTGGCCCTGGATGTACACATGGCCGCGCAGGCTGCCGTCCTGCACCGTGCCCTGCACATACACCGGTGTGTTCCAGACATAGGCGGGACCCAGCTGCTCCAGCGCCGCATAGGTGGTCACCAGCTTCATCACCGACGCGGGGTTCACAGGCACCTGGGCACGGTGCGCAAGGCGCGGGCTGGCCTTGCCGGCAGCTTGCACGTCCACCACCATCACCGACAGGGACTCGCGCGGCAGCTTGGCGCGTGCCAGGGCGGCCTCC
>DATLGV010000267.1:0-11131 GCA_035540275.1 Acidovorax sp.
AGGCGCTGCAGGTGCTGCAGGCCCGCATCCAGGAGAAAGAGCGCAGCGAACGCGCCGCCAAGGAAGCCGCGCTGCGCAAGGGCCTGATCGGCAGCGGCGACCGCAGCGACCGCATCCGCACCTACAACTTCCCGCAGGGGCGGCTCACGGACCACCGCATCAACCTCACGCTGTACAAGTTGCTGCAAGTGATGGAAGGCGACCTGGGCGATGTGCTGCAGGCCCTGCAGCATGCCCGCGAGGCCGAGCAGCTGGAAGAGCTGGAACTGAGCGCTGTTTGACAAAAATTTGAACAAAAAGGACTTCTAACGCTTATCCAGAAAGCGCTAGAAGCTATCAAATCCATAGTGAACACCCCCACCCTGGCCCAAGCCCTGGCGCAGGCCCACACCCTGGGCCTGGCGCGCATCGACGCCCAGCTGCTGCTGCTGCACACCGTGGGCCGCGCGGGCAGCGACCGCGCCTGGCTGCTGGCGCACGACACTGACGCGATGGACGAGGCCAAGCACACGCAGTTCATCGCCCTGTGCCAGCGCCGCGCGGCGGGCGAGCCCGTGGCCTACCTCACCGGCCGCAAGGAGTTCTACGGCCTGCCGCTGCAGGTGGACGCGCGCGTGCTGGACCCGCGCCCTGACACCGAAACCCTGGTGGACTGGGCGCTGGAGGTGATCGCCCCGCTGGCATCGCCCCGCGTGGTGGACCTGGGCACCGGCAGCGGTGCCATTGCCCTGGCGCTGCAAAGCCAGCGCACCGACGCCCAGGTGCTGGCGGTGGATGCCAGTACCGATGCGCTGGCCGTGGCGCAGGCGAATGCCGAGCGGCTGGGTCTGCCCGTGCAGTTCCAGCCAGCCAACTGGCTGACGGGCGTGGAGGGCCCCTTCGATGCCATCGTCTCCAACCCCCCCTACATCCCCAGCGCCGACCCGCACCTGGCCGCGCTGACGCACGAGCCGCTGCAAGCCCTGGCCAGCGGCGCGGACGGCCTGGAAGACATCCGCACCATCATTGCCCAGGCGCCCGCTCACCTGCGGCCCGGCGGCTGGCTGCTGCTGGAGCATGGATACGACCAGGCCAAGGCTGTACAAGCGCTGCTACAGGCAGCGGGCTTTGTGCAGGTACAAAGCCGCAATGACCTTGCCGACATCGCACGCTGCACAGGCGGGCAATGGCCGACAGTGAAATAATCCCCCCATCGCGGGCACTCAGCATCCGTTCGCCCGCAGCCTCTTTCAAGGAGTATCCCCATGAGCGACACCCAACAACGCATCGACGCCCTCGTCAAATCCAGCGACATCCTGCTGTTCATGAAGGGCAGCGCCAGCTTCCCCATGTGCGGCTTCTCCGGCCGCGCGATCCAGATCCTGAAGGCCTGCGGCGTGGACCCCAAGAGCGTGGTCACCGTCAACGTGCTGGAAGACGACGAAATCCGCCAGGGCATCAAGGAATACAGCCACTGGCCCACGATCCCGCAGCTGTACGTGAAGGGCGAGTTCATTGGCGGCTCGGACATCATGATGGAGATGTACGAGTCGGGCGAACTCAAGCAGGTGCTGGGCACCGAGGGCTGATCGGCAGCGCCGTCCCCGCCCCCATCAGGCCGCCTTCGGGCGGCCTTTTTGTTTGCCCGCAACAAAGGCACCCATCAGGGGCTTTTCCGATGGAGCGGCGGGCATGTTGTGTGCTTGAATGATTGCGTGACGCAACTCTCACAGGAGCATGCAATGACCAGCCATAGCCTTGTTCCCCAGCCGCCTGCCCTGCGCCTGCCGGTGGCCCAGATGCGCAATGTGTTCCATCCGGGCGATGTGGAGCGCAAGCTGGCCCGGTTGCAAGAATCGGGCAACCAGCGCGAATACGAAACCCTGCGCACCGTGTACGAACGCATGCTGGAACGCGGCCCGGAGCGTTTTCAGGTCAAGCCCTCGGGCGTGCCCGACATGGCCAGCCTGTACGAGCAGCTGCCCAACTTCACCGAGGTGCTGGACGACGTGAAGCGCCACGTGGCGCTGGCGCAGGACAGCAGCGATGGCCTGGAGGTCACGCCCATGCTGCTGCTGGGCCCGCCCGGCATCGGCAAGACCCACTTTGCACGCCACCTGGCCGAGCTGCTGGGCTCGGGCATGAACCTGCTGCCCATGAGCTCCATGACCGCTGGCTGGCTGCTGTCGGGCTCGTCCGCACAATGGAAGGGCGCGCGCCCCGGCAAGGTGTTCGAGGCGCTGGTGGAGGGCGAATACGCCAACCCGGTCATCGTGGTGGACGAGATCGACAAGGCCAGCAGCGATGCGCAGTACGACCCGCTGGGCGCGCTGTACAGCCTGCTCGAACACGACACGGCCCAGAGCTTTACCGACGAATTTGCCGAGGTGGCCATCGACGCGAGCCAGGTGATCTGGATCACCACGGCGAACGACACGCGCGGCATTCCCGACCCCATCCTGAACCGCATGAACGTGTTCGAGGTGGAGGCACCCACGCTGGATCAGGCCCGCACCATCGCCCGCAACCTGTACCTGGGCATCCGTGCGGGGCATGACTGGGGCCGCCTGATCGACCCCGAGCCGCTCGACGATGTGCTGGACCACCTGGCCCAGATGCCCCCGCGCGAGATGCGGCGGGCGCTGATGACGGGCTTTGGCAACGCGCGGCTGGACCGGCGGTCTACCGTGGAGATCACCGACCTGCCCAAGGCCGCCACGGGGCGCAGCCGCATCGGCTTTGTGCAGTAGGCAGCGCAGTCGCCCGCTGCCAGCCGCCTCACCGCCGCGGCAGACCAAGGCCCTGGGATGGAGGGCCCCACCAACCCCAGTCGCGCCAGCAGGCCACCGCACAAGGTGCGCAGATACACTGGGCGGCCCGCGGCACACACACCGTGCACCGGTTCCGCCTTCGTCCCATGACCCTGTCCCAAAGCCTCTTCGTGATCGGGCTGCTGATTGCAGCCAGCGCCTTTTTCTCCATGGCCGAGATTTCGCTCGCGGCCGCGCGCCGCCTGCGCCTGCGCCAGATGGCCGACGAAGGCGATGCGCGCGCGGACCGCGTGCTGCGCATGCAGGAGCAGCCGGGAGACTATTTCACAGTGGTCCAGGTGGGGCAGAACGCCGTGGCCATCCTGGGTGGTATCGTGGGCGAAGGGGCACTGAGCCCGCATTTCAGCGAACTGTTTGCGCTGTGGGTGACAGGCCCCACGGCCGAGCGGGCGGGTTTCCTGGCGTCCTTCCTGATCATCACCTCGCTGTTCATCCTGTTCGCCGACCTGTTCCCCAAACGCCTGGGCATGGCCGAGCCCGAACGGCTGGTGGTGCGGCTGGCACAGCCCATGGCCTGGTGCATGACGCTGTTGCGGCCGCTGGTGTGGTTCTACAGCCGGGGGGCGGATGCGCTGTTCCGCCTGCTGGGCTTGTCATCGCTGCGGGACGACCGCATCACCTCCGACGACATCCTGGCCATGATGGAGGCGGGCGCCCGCGCCGGGGTGCTGGCGGCACGCGAGCAGCAGGTCATCACCAACGTGTTTGAACTGGACACGCGCACGGTGTCCAGCGCCATGTCGCCGCGCGACCGGGTCGCATTCTTCCTGCGCGACGAGCCCGACTCGGTGATCCGCCTGCGCATTGCGGCCGAGCCGTTTTCAACCTACCCGGTGTGCGAGGGCGACATCGACCATGTGGTCGGCTATGTGGACGCCAAGGATCTGTTCCAGCGCGTGCTCAACAACCAGCCGATCTCGCTGGCCGACGACAGCCTGGTGCGCAAGGTGCTGATCGTGCCCGATCGGCTCACGTTGTCGGAGGTGCTGGAGCAGTTCCGGCAGGTGCACGAGGACTTTGCGGTCATCGTGAACGAATACAGCCTGGTGGTGGGCGTGGTCACGCTGAATGATGTGATGAGCACCGTGATGGGCGATCTGGTAGGCCCGGTGGACGAGGAGCAGATCGTGCGGCGCGACGAAAACTCCTGGCTCATCGACGGTGTCACGCCCATCGAGGATGTGCTGCACGCGCTGTCGCTGGACGAGTTGCCGCACACCGGCGAATACGAAACCCTGGCGGGCTTCCTGATGGTGATGCTGCGCCGCGTGCCGCGCCGCACCGACAGCGTGAGCTGGGGCGGCTACAAGTTCGAGGTGCTGGACGTGGACAGCTACCGCATCGACCAGGTCATGGTGTCCCGGCTGGGCGGAGCCTCTGGCGGCACCGCTGTGAACCCGTCAGCACCTGCAGCAACCACCGCGCAGTGACCGGGCTCCGGCCCGCGTCATGCCCTGTTCACTGATTTAAGCGGCCGGAGGCAGCGGCCGGTCGGCAAACAGCCACTGGCGCTGGGCGCCAAACACGGCGTCCGGGTACGGCGACCGCCCCCGGCTGCCGTTGTAGCGGCCCAGTGCCATGAACAGATCACCCTGCTCCCGGTCGATGTAGTGGCGCAGGATGACGCAGCCAAAACGCAGGTTGGTCTGCATGTGAAACAGCTTGCCCGGGTCGCCGTCGCCAATCACGCGCGTCCAGAAAGGCATGACCTGCATGTAGCCCCGCGCACCCACGCTGGACACCGCGAACTTGCGGAACCCGCTTTCCACCTGGATCAGCCCCAGGACCAGGGACACATCCAGCCCCGCACGCTTGGACTCGTACCAGACCGTCTGCAGGAAGTCGCGGCGCACCTCCAGGTCTGGCTTGCGCGGGCGCAGGCGATCGCTTTGCGTGCCCAGCCACCGCAGGTAGTGCAGGCGCGCTTCGGTGGTAAAAAATTCGGGCTCGGGCGGCGCCTGGTTGGCAATGGCAGAGCTGAGCGCGGTACGCACCGAGTCCATCAGGGGCTCCTCCAGCTGCCCGCCGGCATGCGCCACCTGCGGAGCGCCCAGCCAGGCGGCGGGCGCTGCCAGCGAAGCCAGCGACACCAGGCAGCCGCGGCGCGACAGCCCCGCGGGGCCGCCCGGGGCCGCAGCCGACGGAGCGATCAAAGTGGCGCCACGCGTGCTCATACAGCCATGCGGCCCTTCACATGGGCCAGGATGTCGGCCACGGCCACCTTGGTGGCGGCAGCGTCACGGCGGTGCTGGTACTCGACCACACCTTCCTTCAAGCTCTTGTCGCCAATGGTCACGCGGTGTGGCACGCCGATCAGCTCCCAGTCGGCGAACATCGCGCCGGGGCGTTCGCCACGGTCGTCCAGGATCACGTCCACGCCCGCGGCCAGCAGGTCGGCATACAGCTGCTCGGCCGTGGCCTTGACGGCCTCGCTGCGGTCCATGCCCACGGGGCAGACCACCACGGTGAACGGCGCAATCGCGTCCGGCCAGATGATGCCGCGCTCGTCGTGGTTTTGCTCAATGGCAGCAGCGGGCAGGCGCGTCACGCCAATGCCGTAGCAACCCATCTCGAAGAATGCCGGCTTGCCGTCGTCGCCCAGGAAGGTCGCGTTCATGCCCTTGCTGTATTTGGTGCCCAGGTAGAACACATGGCCCACTTCGATGCCGCGCTCGATCGCCAACTCGCCCTTGCCGTCGGGGGAGCGGTCGCCCGCCACCACGTTGCGCAGGTCGGCCACCATGTCGGGCTCGGGCAGGTCGCGGCCCCAGTTGACACCGGTGATGTGAAAGTCCACCTCGTTGGCGCCGCAGATCCAGTCGGCCATCACCGCGACTTCGCGGTCTGCCACGATCTTCAAAGGCTTCTTCAGGCCGATGGGGCCCAGGTAACCTGGCTTGCAGCCAAAGTGGTCTTCGATTTCGCCCAGCGTCGCAAAGCGGAAGCCCGCCAGTCCGGGCACCTTGCCCACCTTGATCTCGTTCATGTCGTGGTCGCCGCGCAGCAGCAGCAGCCAGACCTGGGTCTTGACGATCTCACCGGCTTCGTTGGTGTCGTCCGTGGCCAGCACCAGCGACTTCACGGTGGTGTTGAGCGGAACACCCAGCAGTTCCGCCACATCGGCGCAGGTGCTCTTGCCCGGGGTCGCCGTCTTGGTCAGCGCCTGCGTGGCAGCGCCGCGTGGTCCGGCAGGGGCCAGCGCCTCCGCCTTTTCCATATTGGCGGCGTAGTCGCTCTGCGGGCAGTAGACGATGGCGTCTTCACCGGTGGCGGCAATCACCTGGAATTCTTCCGACAGATCGCCCCCGATGGCGCCGCTGTCAGCCGCCACGGCGCGATAGGTCAGGCCGAAACGGTCAAAGATGCGGCGGTAGGCAGCCGCCATCACCTGGTAGCTGGCCTTGGCGGCCGCCTGGTCGCGGTCAAAGCTGTAGGCGTCCTTCATGATGAACTCGCGGCCGCGCATGAGGCCAAAACGGGGGCGGCGCTCGTCGCGGAACTTGGTCTGGATCTGGTAGAAGTTCTTCGGCAGCTGCTTGTAGCTCTTGAGCTCCTGGCGCGCGATGTCAGTGATCACTTCTTCGCTGGTGGGCTGCACCACGAAATCCCGGCCATGGCGGTCCTGGATGCGCAGCAGTTCAGGGCCCATTTTCTCAAAGCGTCCGGTTTCCTGCCAGAGCTCGGCGGGCTGCACCACGGGCATGGTCAGCTCCACAGCGCCCGCGCGGTCCATCTCCTCGCGCACAATGGCTTCCACCTTGCGGATCACCCGCAGGCCCAAAGGCATGTAGTTATAGATGCCAGCGCCCAGCTTCTTGATCAGCCCCGCCCGCGTCATGAGTTTGTGGCTGACCACTTCGGCGTCCGCCGGAGCTTCCTTGAGGGTGGAAATGAAGAATTGGGAGGCTTTCATCGGAAATCGATTGCAGGCAGAACGGGGCCGTCCACTTGCTGCGCGCTAGGCGCCGTGCATAATGGACACAGTTTAAAAATTTGGGGTTTGATTATGCTTGACCGGGACGGCTTTCGGCCGAACGTCGGCATCATCCTGCTCAACCAGAAAAACCAGGTGTTCTGGGGCAAGCGCATACGCACCCACAGCTGGCAGTTTCCGCAGGGCGGCATTGACCGGGGTGAAACCCCCGAGCAAGCCATGTTCCGCGAGCTGCATGAGGAGGTGGGATTATTGCCCAACCACGTGCGCGTGGTGGCCCGCACCCGGGACTGGTTGCGCTATGAGGTGCCTGACCGGTACATCCGCCGCGATGCGCGCGGCCACTACAAGGGCCAGAAACAGATCTGGTACCTGCTGCAGTTGATGGGACACGACTGGGACCTGAACCTGCGTGCCACCAACCATCCGGAGTTCGACGCCTGGCGGTGGAACGATTATTGGGTTCCGCTGGATGTGGTCGTGGAGTTCAAACGCGGCGTTTATGAAATGGCACTGACCGAGCTGGCGCGTTATCTGCCACGCAACGAGCAGCGCAACCGCTATCTGCGCAGTGGCTTGCGCACCCGCGAGGGGGAACACACGGGCGCTGCCAACATGTTCCGCACAGGCTCCATGCTCGTCAACCCTGGCATGGAGCTTCCTCCAGGCGCCAGCTTTGACCCCGACCCGCAAAACAGCGTGCCGGGGGAACTCGACGGTATGCCATCGGTATCGGACACCCCGCGCTGACCCAGCGTGATCGCTCCACGAAAAACGCCTGCATCTGCAGGCGTTTTGTTTGCCGGGCGGATCGCTCGGCACAGGGGCAGCAGGGGCGCAGTCTCTCTCATCGATGCGAGCAGTCAATGCCTGCGCGCCTTGTTTGCTACGTGCCTTGCGCCAGCACGAGGTTGTCGCGGTGGACCATTTCCGGCTCCGCCATGTAACCCAGCAGTTTTTCAAACTCCGCGGATGGCTTGCGGCACAAAAGGCGCGCTTCTGCAGCAGCATAGTTGGCCAGGCCCCGCGCAATCTCGGCGCCAGACCCATCGCGCACGGCAATCACATCCCCGCGCGAAAAATCTCCTTCTACCGCCGTCATGCCGATGGGCAGCAGGCTTTTGCCTTCGTCGCGCACCTTGGCGGCCGCACCGGCATCGACCACCACGGAGCCGCGCAGTTGGAGGTGGTCGGCCATCCACTGCTTGCGGGCCTGCTTTTTCTGGGTCTGGGCCACCAGCAAGGTACCCAATGCCTCACCGCTCACCAGCCGCACCAGCACGTCGGGTTCGCGCCCCCAGGCGATCACGGTCGATGCGCCGGAACCCGCCGCACGCTTGGCTGCCAGGATCTTGGTGATCATGCCGCCCTTGCCGATGCTGGAGCCCGCGCCACCCGCCATCGCCTCCAGCGCGGGATCACCCGCCTTGGCCTCGTGCACAAATTGCGCCGATGGATCGCGGCGCGGATCGGCGGTGTAGAGCCCCTTCTGGTCCGTGAGGATGATCAGGGCGTCGGCCTCCACGAGGTTGGCCACCAGCGCACCCAGCGTGTCGTTGTCGCCGAACTTGATCTCGTCATTGACCACGGTGTCGTTTTCGTTGATCACTGGCACCACACCCAAACGCAGCAGCGTGAGCAAGGTGGAGCGCGCATTGAGATAGCGCTCACGGTCCGCGAGGTCGGCATGGGTGAGCAGCACCTGGGCGCTGCCCATGCCCTGCTCACGCAGCTTGGTCTCGTACATCTGCGCCAGCCCCATCTGCCCCACCGCAGCGGCCGCCTGCAGTTCGTGGATCTCATGGGGTCGCGTGGTCCAGCCAAGACGCTTCATGCCCTCGGCAATGGCGCCGCTGGACACCATCACCACCTCGCGCGGCGCGCCACCTTCGCCGCGTACCAGCGCGGCCAACTGGCGACTCCACTCGCCGATGGCGGTTTCATCCAGTCCACGCCCTTCATTGGTCACAAGGCTGGAGCCCACCTTCACCACGATGCGGCGGGCATCTCTCAATACGCTGGAAACCATTTTGATGTCTTTGATGCCGATAGCGCTACTGCTTCATGTCCGAGTAGCTATTAAAAATATAGCAATTCCTGTGCTCTGGGCGCCCAAGCCTCAGGCTGGCGCGTCGCCGGCAAAACGAGGATCCACCTCGACCGGCTCGTTCTCCGTACGCTGCTCGGATTGCACATGGCGGAAGATGGCGTGGATCAGTGGCTCGCAACCCTCGCGGGTCAGTGCCGAGATCTCAAACACCGGGCCCTTCCATTTGAAGCGCTTCACAAAGTCCTTCACACGCGCCTCGCGCTCATCGGCGGGCACCATGTCCAGCTTGTTCAACACCAGCCAGCGCGGCTTGTTGTAGAGCTGCTGGTCGTATTTCTTGAGCTCGTTCACGATGGCTTTGGCCTGCGCCACCGGGTCCACGGCGTCGTCAAACGGCGCCAGATCCACGATATGCAGCAACAAACGCGTGCGCTGCAGATGGCGCAGGAACTGGTGGCCCAGGCCGGCACCTTCGGATGCGCCCTCGATCAGACCGGGAATGTCGGCCACCACAAAGCTCTGCTCAGGCCCCACCCGCACAACGCCCAGGTTGGGGTGCAGCGTGGTGAACGGGTAGTCCGCAATCTTTGGCCGCGCATTGGACACGGCCGTGATGAAGGTGGACTTGCCCGCATTGGGCATGCCCAGCAGGCCCACATCGGCCAGAACCTTCAGCTCCAGCTTCAGATTCTTTTTTTCTCCCGGCCAGCCAGGCGTTTTTTGGCGCGGCGCGCGGTTGATGGCACTCTTGAAACGCAAGTTGCCAAAGCCACCGTCGCCGCCCTTGGCGATGGTGATGACCTCGCCCGGTGCCAGCAGCTCATACAGCACTTCGCCGGTCTCGGCATCGCTGATGATGGTGCCGACCGGCATCTTGAGTGTGATGTCCGCACCTGCAGCGCCAAACATATCGGAGCCCATGCCGTGCTCACCGCGTTTGGCCTCGTGGCGGCGCGAGTAGCGATAGTCCACCAGGGTGTTCAGATTGGGGTCGGCCACGGCAAATACATGTCCACCACGCCCACCGTCCCCCCCATTGGGGCCGCCGAATTCCTTGTATTTTTCGTGCCGGAACGACACGCAGCCATTGCCACCATCACCAGCGGCAATGTCAATAAAGGCTTCATCGACGAACTTCATGGGGTATCCAGTTTACAAAAGGGGCCGTAGCGTCGGGTGGCAACCCATTGTGGCGGAACGGCGGCGCGCATTCCACACCACTGACCGACAACGTATCAGCGACCTGTACAGACCAAACAACAAAGCCCCGACAAAGCGGGGCTTCGATGGTTGCCAGAGGGAGAATCCTCAGGCGGGCGTCACATTGACCGTGGACTTGGACAATGCACCCTTGGTGCCGAACGACACGTGGCCGTCCACCAGGGCAAACAGCGTGTGATCCTTGCCCACGCCGACATTGGCGCCGGGGTGAAAGCGTGTGCCACGCTGGCGCACAATGATCGAACCTGCGCTGATCAGTTCGCCACCGAAGGCCTTGACACCCAGCATCTTTGGCTTGGAGTCGCGCCCGTTTCGCGTAGAGCCGCCGCCTTTTTTCTGTGCCATGACTAGCTCCTTCGATTAAGCAGCAATCGCACCGATTTGCAGCTCAGTGAACTGCTGGCGATGGCCTTGGCGTTTTTGATAGTGCTTGCGACGGCGCATCTTGAAGATGTGCACTTTGTCGTGCTTTCCGTGGGCCACGACAGTGGCTTTCACGGTTGCGCCGGACACCAGGGGCGTACCAACCTTCAGTTCAGCGCCGTTGCCGACAGCCAGAACCTGGTCGATCACAATTTCCTGGCCTACGTCCGCAGCAATCTGTTCTACTTTAATTTTTTCGCCGGAAGCAACGCGATACTGCTTGCCGCCGGTTTTTATGACCGCGTACATGTTGACCTCTTGATATGAGTTCTGCAGACGAATTTCCGCAGAGCCCGCGAGTATAGCGCATCCTTCGTCGTTTCACCAGCCCCCACCCTCTCAGTCCATCCGGCGTGACCAGCGCGCCACCACACCCCTGGGCCCTGCGGTCAGCCTTCCTATAATTCGGTCACTTTCTGTGACCACCATCTTGACTGACCATACCGCCCCCGCAGCTTCCCCCCTCACGCTCGTTGCACAAGACATGCACGAGGTTGACAAGGTCATCGGTCAGCGCCTGACATCCAGCGTCCCCCTGGTGGCCCAGATCTCGCAGTACATCATTGCCGCCGGAGGCAAGCGCCTGCGCCCTGCATTGCTGCTGATGGTGTGCGGAGCCCTGGGCTACCGCGGCGCACATCGGCACGGCCTGGCGGCGGTGGTTGAGCTGATCCACACCGCAACACTGCTGCA
>DATLGV010000268.1:0-3786 GCA_035540275.1 Acidovorax sp.
CCCTGGCCGTGCTGTTGTGCCTGGTGGTGTTTGGCCTGTACACCGTGCCCGAGTTCATGGTGCTGCTGGCCGATCAGATGTGGGCGTGTTTTTGACCCCGTCCCCAAGAATTTGAAACATTTTGGCCGCAGGCGCTTGTGAATCAAGCGCCGACAGCTATCATTTTTATAGTTTCATGCACGGTACGGAAGCCCCTTCGGAATGGGTGCGGCGCTGGAGCCACCTGATCGCCCCCCACAGCACCGTGCTGGACGTCGCCTGCGGCGCAGGACGCCACCTGCGCCACCTGCGGGAACTGGGGCACACCGTGGTCGGCGTGGACCGGTCGGCCGAGGCCCTTGCCGCCTGCGAGGGCCTGGGCGAGCTGGTGCAGGCCGACATCGAAAACGGCCCCTGGCCTTTCGCAGCTCGCCAGTTTGGCGGCGTGGTCGTCACCAACTACCTGTGGCGCCCCTTGCTGCCCGCCATCGTGGCCAGCGTGGCGCCGGGCGGGGTGCTGGTCTATGAAACCTTTGCCCAGGGCAACGAAACCGTGGGGCGCCCCGCGCGGGCAGAGTTTCTGCTGGCCCCCGGCGAGCTGCTGCAGGCTTGCCAGGACTTGCGCGTGGTGGCCTATGAGAACGGCTTCATCGACGAACCCGCGCGTTTCGTGCAACGCATCACGGCCGTACGGGAACTCCCGCAGGCGGGCGGACCCTCACGACATCTTTTGCCCACCGGGGCTAGTTAGAATGCCCTTTTACCGTTTACCACTGCGGACATGACTTCTTCTTCCGTGCCACTCACCGGCAGCATCGTCGCCCTCGTCACCCCCATGCATGAGGACGGTAGCGTGGACTACCCCACCTTGCGCAAACTGATCGACTGGCACATCGCCGAAGGCACCGACTGCATCGGCGTGGTGGGCACCACGGGCGAGTCCCCCACGGTGAACGTGGAAGAACACTGCGAAATCATCCGCGTGGCCGTGGAACAGGCCGCCAAGCGCGTGCCCATCATGGCCGGCTGCGGCGCCAACTCCACTGCCGAGGCCATCGAACTGGCCAAGTTTGCGCGCGGCGTGGGGGCCGACAGCCAGCTGCAGGTCGTGCCCTACTACAACAAGCCCACCCAAGAGGGCCAGTACCAGCACTTCAAGGCCATTGCCGAAGCCACGGGCGACCTGCCCATCGTGCTGTACAACGTGCCCGGCCGCTCGGTGGCCGATATGCAGCACGACACCGTGCTGCGCCTGGCCCAGGTGCCCGGCGTGATCGGCATCAAGGAAGCCACCGGCAACATCGAGCGCGCCCAGTGGCTCATCCGTGACCTGCCCCAGGGCTTTGGCGTGTACTCGGGCGACGACCCGACTGCCGTGGCCCTGATGCTGTGCGGCGGCCACGGCAACATCAGTGTGACGGCCAACGTGGCCCCGCGCCTGATGCACGAGCTGTGCGTGGCCGCCCTGGCGGGCGACGCGCGCCGGGCCATGGAAATCCAGTTCAAGCTGATGCCCGTGCACAAGCACCTGTTTGTCGAAGCCAACCCCATTCCGGTGAAGTGGGCCATGTCCCGCATGGGCCTGTGCGGTGGCACCATGCGCCTGCCCATGACGCCCCTGGCCAGCAGCAACGAAGCTGTGGTCGAGGCGGCACTGCGCACCAGCGGCCTGATCTGATCCGGGCCGCGCCCGCTCCCTGAGATATTTCTTCGCAAGGATTTCCGCGTGAAAGCTGCTACCACCCGCCTGAGCCTGCTGGCCCTCGCCATGGCCCTGTCTGCCTGCGCCGCCCTGGAGGGCGACAAGATCGACTACAAGAGCGCCACCAAGGGCTCGACCCTGGAAGTCCCGCCAGACCTCACCCAGTTGTCGCGCGACTCGCGCTACGCCATGCCGGGCGGCTCGGTGTCTGCCGCCGCGATGCAGGCCGGCCAGGCTGCGCAGCCTTCGGGCACGGCCAACGCAGCCGCCCTGACGCTGGGCGATGTGCGGATCGAACGCGACGGCAGCCAGCGCTGGCTGGTGATCAACCGCCCCGCCGACAAGCTGTGGGAGCCCGTGCGCGAATTCTGGCAGGAAAACGGCTTCACACTGGCCCAGTCCGACGTGAATGTCGGCATCATGGAGACCGACTGGGCCGAAAACCGCGCCAAGCTGCCCCAGGACTTCATCCGTTCCACCCTTGGCAAGCTGCTGGAGTCCTTGTACTCGACCGGTGAACGTGACAAGTTCCGCACCCGGCTGGAGCGCACGGCCAGCGGTGGCACCGAGGTCTACATCACCCACCGCGGGATGATCGAGGTCTATGGCAACATCACCAAGGACAGCACGGTCTGGCAGCCCCGGCCCTCCGACCCCGAGCTCGAAACCGAATTCCTGCGCCGCCTGATGGTCAAGCTGGGCGTGAGCCAGGAGCAGTCCAAGGCCGTCGCTGCAGCGCCTGCACCGCGCGCCCAGGCGGCACGCACGGCCACCGTCAACAACGTGCCCGTGGTGCAGTTGGACGAGGGCTTTGACCGCGCCTGGCGCCGCGTCGGCCTGGCCCTGGACCGCACCGGTTTCACGGTGGAAGACCGCAACCGCAATGAAGGCACTTACTTCGTTCGCTACGTGGCTCCGGACGCCGCGAAGAAGGAGCCCGGCTTCTTCAGCAAACTGTTCAGCTCTGCCGCTGCAACGCCCCCGCTCAAGTACCGCATCGTGGTGCGTAGCCAGGGTGAGGCGACCACGGTGTCGGTGCTCAACGAAGCGGGCGCCCCGGAGTCCTCGGCCAATGCCGAGCGCATCGTGCGCGTGATTGCCGACGATCTGAAATAAGCGGCGCAGGCCGACAGGCCGCCACCCACACCTCTGGAGCCCCCTCCGCCTTCGGGTGGACGGTGGCTCTGGTTTTTTGGGCCGCCACAAACCCACCCCACCCTTTCGCCCAGCCATGCTTCGCTTCAAGAACCTGGGCAGCGGTAGCACCGGCAATTCCACAGTGGTCGAAGGCCGCAGTGGCAGCCAGGTGCGCCGCCTCCTGATCGATTGCGGGCTCGGCATCCGGCAATTGCAGGCCCGCCTGGCGCAGGCCCAGTTGCAGGTGGAAGACCTGGACGCCCTCTTCATCACCCACGAACACTCGGACCACTTCGGCTGTGCCCAGAGCCTGGCACTGCGTTTTCGCATTCCCGTGTGGATGAGCGAGGGCACGCACGCGGCCCTGGGCGCACCAGACCTTGACGGCCTGCTGCGGGTGGCACACGACATGGAGGCGATTGACATGGGCGCCTTCGAAGCCCGTCCATTCACCGTGCCCCACGATGCCCGGGAGCCTCTGCAACTGCGCTGCTCCGACGGCGCCGCACACCTGGGTGTACTCACCGATCTGGGCCACGCCAGCCCCCATGTGCTGCAGCAGCTGCAGGGATGCCACGCCCTGATGATCGAGGCCAACCACGACCCCGACATGCTGGCCGCGTCCCGCTACCCGCCCTTCCTGAAACGCCGTGTGGGCGGGCTGTACGGCCACCTGGCCAACTCCGCCACGGCGGAGATCCTGCGCGCGGTGCAGCATGACGGCCTGCAGCGCGTGGTGGCGGCGCACCTGAGTGCGCAGAACAACCTCCCCGCCCTCGCCCGTCAATCGCTCGCCACCGCGCTGGGTTGGGCGCATGAGGACATCCAGGTCGCCAGCCCCACCGAGGGGACCGAATGGTTCGGCGTGAACGATTGATGGCCCGAACCGTGCGCCCATGAAGGCCTCGCCCCGGCAGAGGACATAAAAAAAGCCCCGGACCTTGCGGTACGGGGCCGTGGCACAGACC
>DATLGV010000269.1:0-5593 GCA_035540275.1 Acidovorax sp.
GCCATGCCGCTGGCGCAGGCCAGGGCGGCGCGGCCGTTTTCGAGGCTGGCGATGCGCTCCTCAAACACCGCCACCGTGGGGTTGCTGATGCGGCTGTAGACGTTGCCAAAGGTCTGCAGGTTGAACAGGCTCGATGCGTGCTCGGCGTTGTCGAACACAAAGCTGGTTGTCTGGTGGATGGGCGTGGCGCGCGCGCCGGTCACGGGGTCGGGCTGGGCACCGGCGTGGATGGCGCGGGTGCCAAAGCCGAATTCACGGTCGGCGCCGGAAGGGTTTTTGGGGGACATGATTTGAATGAAATGGGCCGATAGCGTTTGATGGATAAGCGCTACCAGCTATTGATTTGCTAGTAAGGCAGCTGTCGCAGGCGCTTGGCGCTGATGACCTTGGTATTCACGCCCATCCAGCCCAGACCGCCAAACAGCCGGGCGTGTTCGATCTTCACGCAGCGGTTCTGGATGACCTGCAGGCCCGCGGCCTCGGCGTGTTGCCCCGCCGCCTCGTTGAACACGCCCAGTTGCAGCCACAGGCACTTTGCGCCGATGGCGACGGCTTCGTCGGCCAGCGGCGGGATGTCCTCGCTCTTGCGAAAGCAGTCCACCATGTCGATCTTCTGGCCCTGCGCGGCCAACGCGGCGGCCGCCTCGGTCACGCTGGCGTAGGCCGTCTCGCCCAGGATCTGCCCGCCGCCCTGCGCCACCAGCGGATTGACCGGCACGATGCGGTAGCCGTGCGCCTGCATGTACTTGGCCGCGAAGTAGCTGGGGCGGTGCCATTGGGGCGACAGGCCCACCACCGCGATGGTGCGGCAGGCGGTGAGCAGGTGGCGCAGGGTGCTGATGGTGTCGGGGGTTTGGAGCATGAGTGCCAGTTTACGAAAGCGGGCCGCCATGGCCTATCGACTTAGAAATGCCGCAGCCCGATGACCTGGCCAAATTTGCCGCTGTGGGCGCTGCTTGCTGGGGGCTCGTCGGCCTGCTCGATGATGACGTTGGGCAAACCTTGTGCGTCCAGGTAGCTGCGCAGGTGGGTCAGTGCAAGCCGCCACAACTGCGCAGCGTCCACGCCGGGCTGAGGCGACAAGCGCAGGCGGAGGCTGGCAGGCCCGGTTTGCACCAGCTGGCTGCGTGCACAGCCGGGCGTCTCTTCCACCACCGTGCCTATTGCCAACGGTAAGAGGTGGATGGGCCGACCGTCCGGACCGACCATGTGCAGCACGTCGTCGCAGCGCCCTGCCACGCGTATCGCAGGCAAGCGATTGCCACACGCACAAGGGCCGGTATGCGCGACCACCGCGTCACCCAGGTCGTAGCGGATGATGGGCTGAACGCGGTTGGCCAGATTGGTCAGCAGCACCGTGTGGGATACGACACCCTCTGCCACGGGTTGAAGCTTTTCGTCCACGGGTTCCAGAATGACCCAGTCGCTGTTGACGTGCAGCCAGCCTTGCTCGCAGCTGCCCGCCATGAAAGGGAACTCGGAGGCTCCGTACAGGTTGCGAATCCGGCAGCCAAACGCTGCGGCCATGCGTGGCAATGCTTCCGGGGTGGGGGATTCGCCCGCAATCTCCACCAGCACGGGGCGCAGGTGCAGGCGGCCTGCCAGTTGCTCGCCCGCCAGCTGGTCCATCACGCTGGCATACCCCGACACGATGGTGGGAGTGAAAGCATTCAGTTCTGCCACGATGTCCCGCAGCGGGCGCTGCACCGACACCACCCGGTAGGCCTGGTGCTTCCAGGCGCTGCGCTGGCGCTCCAGCTCCATCCAGCCCGTGCCACCAAAGTGCCCGCCCGTGCCCATGATGTTGGCCCAGCGCAGGCCCCGCTGTGCCAGGCCCAGCCATTGCCGCGCACCGAGCCAGGCCCGGTTGATCCGCGCAAAGCTGATGGCGCGGTACACCGCCACGGCGTGCGCGTCGTGCAAAAAGATGCCGGGGTGCCCTGTGGTGCCGGAGCTGGTGCACACAAACAGGTCACCGCGGTAGGGAGTTCCTGCAAGATCGGGTTGCTGCACAAAGTCCTGCACCGCCTTGAGCCGGATCTGGGGGCGGGTGACCCAGTCGTCGAACGCTGCCATGAGCGCTGTTTTGGTGACGGTGGGCAGGTTTTGCAGGGCGACGGTGTCGAGGTCGAGGCCTGCGTACAGGTCGCGGTAATACGGCGAATGCTGTTGTGCGTAGCGCAGCAGGCCCTTCAGCCGGCGTTGCTGGCGCATTGCCAGCCCGGGCGGGCCCGCGTGGCTGGCGCACCCCATGTCGAGGGCCAGGCTCGCTACGCTCCCAGGCAACTTCATGCTGCGGCCCCCACGGCTACCGCAGGCGCGGTCTGATGGAGGCTCGCCTGGTGGTGCATCCTGCGGTGCCAGCCCGTTGCGAACGGCGGTCGGGTCAGGCCGGCGACTTGTACTTGATGCTGCACCCGTAGGGCGCCGTCGTTGCCGCTGAAATGGGTTTGCCCGCCAGCGCTTCGGCCAGCCCCACCTTCACATAGTTGGTGGCCTTCTCGATATCGGCCGGGCGGGCCGAGGGGATGCTGTCGATACCGCCCGCATAGATCAGCTGGCCCTGCGGGTTGACGATGTACAGGTGCGGCGTGGTGCGCGCGCCATAGCTCTTGCCCACCGTGCCTTCCTCGTCCATCAGCACGGCGGTGGGGGCGGCCTTGCGCTCGGTTTTCCAGGCGGCGAGCTTGGCGGGCTCCAGGTAGTCGCTGCTGGCTCTTTCGGTGGAGTTGATGGACAGCCACACCACGCCCTGGCTGGTGG
The DNA here is from genome assembly GCA_035540275.1 of Acidovorax sp. Lineage (GTDB taxonomy): Bacteria > Pseudomonadota > Gammaproteobacteria > Burkholderiales > Burkholderiaceae_C > Acidovorax. Next base: position 2,764 of record DATLGV010000269.1, read on the forward strand.
CGTCTTTTTGGGTGGCGGGCATGTTGCCGCTGTCGTAGTGCTTGCGCACGAAGGGGCAGCCGGGGTTGGTCCATTCCAGCACCACGTGCTTGCCCTTGAAGTCCGACAGGCGCACGGCCCGGCCGTTGGTGTCCTTGAGCGTGAAGTCGGGCGCGGGCTGGCCCACGGTGGCGGCGGCCTGGGCGCCCAGGGCGACCAGGGTGGCGGTGGCGATCAACGTACGGCGAAGCAGCTTCATGGCGGGGTCTCCTGAAGGGGTTGGCGGGTGGTCGAAAGCAGGGCGGGCTACAGCTGGGCGATGGTGGCGCGCACCTCGTCCACGCTGAGCACCTCGGTCAGCACCACCGGCGGCTTGCCGGGGCGGTAGAACACATACACGGGCACGCCGCTGCGGCCCAGCGCGGCCAGGGCGGCGGTGATGGCGGGGTCGCGGCGCGTCCAGTCCGCGCGCAGCAGGGCGACGTTCTTGGCCTGCAGGTCGGCCACCACGTCGGCATGGGCCAGCGTGGTCTTCTTGTTGTACTGGCAGGTCACGCACCAGGCGGCCGTGAAGTCCACAAACACGGGGCGGCCACTGGCCACGATCTGATCGGCCGCGCCGGGTGCCCAGGGCTGCCAGCCGGTGGCCGGGGCCTGCGCGGACGGTGTGGTGGCGGCTTGCGCGTTGGCCACATTGGTGACGTGCGGCGCAAACGCCCAGACCAGCAGCGCCATCGCCGCGATGGACACCGTGGCCATCCATACCCGCGCACGCCCGGCCAGCGACAGGGCCCACACCACCAGCGACAGCCCCACCAGCAGGATCAAGAGCGCACCCGCGCCGTCGATGCCGCTTTGCTGGCCCAGCACCCACACCAGCCAGACCACGGTGGCCAGCATGGGGAAGGCCATGAGCTTGCGGAAGGTGTCCATCCACGCGCCGGGGCGGGGCAGCGCGCGCGCCACGGCGGGCACAAAGCTGGCCGCCAGATACGGCAGCGCCAGCCCCAAGCCCAGCGCCGCAAACACGGCCAGCGCCTGCATTGCGGGTAGCGTGGCGGTGAGGCCCAGGGACGCGCCCATGAACGGCGCGGTGCAGGGCGAGGCCACGGCCACGGCCAGCACCCCGGTGAGAAAACTGTCGGCCACCGGGTGGCGCGCCTGCAGGCTGGCCACCGAGGACGGCAGGAAATGCCCGAACTCGAACACGCCCGCCAGGTTCAGCGCGATCAGCGTGAACAGCGCCGCCAGCGACGCGACCACGGCGGGCGACTGCAGTTGAAAGCCCCAGCCCACCGCCTCACCCGCCGCACGCAGGCCCAGCATGAGGCCGCCCAGCGCGATGAACGACAGCACCACGCCCGCCGTGTACGCGATGCCGCTCACGCGGTGGGCGCGCCGGTTTTGCGCATGCCGGGTGAAGCCCACCACCTTGATCGCCAGCACCGGAAACACGCAGGGCATGAGGTTGAGGATCAGCCCGCCGAGCAAGGCGCCCAGCAGCGCGGCGGTGAGGGTGAGGGCCGAGGCGCCAGAGCCCGCAGCCGACGTGACCGTGCCGCCTGCCTGCGCTGCATTGGCCTTGAGCGCGGCCTCCAGTGCGGGTGACACGCTGGCCACCGACGCGCCCTGCGGCCAGGTGCCCAGCACCTTCAGCTCGGCGCGGTAGCCGGTGCGGGTGTCGGGGCCGGCGCCATGGCCTGGGGCCGCCTGCTCGGCCAGCACCACGGGCATCAGGCTGGGGCTGGCGCTGCGCTGGGCGGACAGGGGAATCTGCGCGGTCCACACGCTGCCGTTCCAGGCCTGCTTCCACGGTGCGGCGTTGTCGATGACCTCGGCGGTTTCGGGGAACAGGTCCAGCGTCTTGCCGCGCAGCGCCACGGGCAGGCCCTGCACACTGATGTTGAGCAGATGGCCGTCCGCTATCTGCGCCTGGCTCGCTTGGCTATCGGGCACGATGCCGTTGGTGCCCGCCAGCACGGGCTGGGGCTGGGCCTTGGCGGCTGCCTCGAAGGCCGGTCCGTTCAGCGCCGTGGTGCTCTTGATGGGCAGCTGCAGCGTGAACTCGCCTTCTTCAGGAATGCACTCCTTGCGGCACACCAGCCACGAGGCGCGCAGTTTGATGGTGGCGTCCTTGGCCAGCGGGCCGGGGGCGTAGGTGCTGGCCACCGTCACGGGCACGGGCAGCAGCACCGTGCCTTCGTAGCCGTAGTTGGTCAGCGTGCCGATGGGGATCTTCTTGGGCAGCGGCCAGGCGATCTCGCCCGCGTCCAGCCCGGCGGGCAAGGTCCAGGCCAGGTCGGTGGGCAGGCCGGAGTCGCCAGGGTTCTTCCAGTAGGTGTGCCACTCCGGCTGGTGGGTGATCTGCAGGCCCAGCCACAGCGGCTGGCCGGGGGCCACGCCCTGCGGCGCATGGGCCAGCAGCTCGGCCCGCACATAGGGCGTGGTGACCACGCTGGTGCCCTGGCCTGTGGTTTTGGTGCCCAATTGGGCGATAGCGCTAGTCCATAAAGCGCTGGCAGCTATAAAAAAGAGAGTGGCTGCAAGGCGGTGGAACAGGCGTGAAGGCATGGTGCAGTGTGGGAGCGAGCGGGGCGGGATTGGTTCCGGCGCCCTGCGCTCTGCCTGCGGGGCGATGGGGCTGGCTGGCGGGAGATTCGCCTGGAACCTTCTGCCAGCCAGCCGCTTATTGTGTCGCCAGGCTCAAATCCGCACGCGGGGTCCACTTTTCGGGCGGTTTGCCCGACTTGGGGGCGGCCACGAACAGCCGCTCCACCGGCAGCTTCTGCTCCACCAGGTACGCGCGGATCGCCTGGCCGCGCTGCGTGGCCAGCTCGGCGGCCATGGCCTC
>DATLGV010000270.1:0-4235 GCA_035540275.1 Acidovorax sp.
GGTTTGGCGTGCTGGCGGGCCTGGCGGCGCTGGCGTGGCTGCTGATCTTCTGGAAGGTGTATGAGCCCGCACAACCCACCGACGAGGCCGCTCGGCGCGAATCGGTGCTGCAGGCGGTGCGCGGTTTTGGCGCGCTGTTCCTGCTGCCGCACACCGCCGGCATCATGCTGCTGGCGCTGATGACGTATGCCTCGTTCCTCACGCTGCGCGGGCTGTGGCTGGGGCCGCTGCTGATCGAACGGCATGGCTATTCGCTGGTGGCCAGCGGCAACGTGGCCATGCTGTCGTCGCTGGTGTCGCTGTTCAGCCCGGCCTTTTTTGGTCGGCTGGACCCTGGCCCCACACGGCGCAGGCGCTGGCTGCTGGGCTTTACCGCCCTGCTGGCGGCCTTGTTTGCGGCCATGGGCCTATTGCATGCCGAATGGCTGGACGTGGGCGGCTCCGTGGCCGTGGGCCTGCTGTCCGGCTACATGGTGCTGCAGTACTCGGATGTGCGCTCGGCCTACGCCCCCGCCGTCACGGGGCGCGCCATGGCGGTGTTCACCATGGCGCTGTTCCTGGGCGTGGCGCTGATGCAATGGGTGACGGGCGTGGCCGCCTCCATCGCCGCCGCACAGGGCGCAGACCCGTATGTGGCGGTGATGCTCACCATTGCGGCCATGCTGGCGGTGGGAGCACTGGCCTTCAGGCTGCTGCCCGCACCCGCGCATTGACCCGTGCGGGGCCCGGCGGGCACTGCGCTGTGCCAGCAACAGCCACGCGCCACCACTGCAGCACGCCAAACACCAGCTCGAATACGGCAAAACCCAGAACGATGGCATTGGCCCCGTGCGCCACGGCATAGGTCAGCCAGGCTGCGAACAGAAACCGCGCCACCCCATCCAGCCGCCCCAGCAGCAGCGTGGGCGCCACGATGCGCGCCACCGACCACACCACCACCACCGAACCCAGCAGGTTGGCCATCAGCATGTGCGTGGCGTTGAGTGGGTGCAAGGTGCCGGGCAGTGCGTATGCCTGCGCCAGCAGCGTCAGCTGGGCATAGAGCCAGGCAAAGGTCCAGGGCAAGGCAAACGGCCAGGTGATGAACAGGTCGTACCAGCCGCTGGCGCGCACGATGCGCAGGTAACGGTCGGGGGCGAAAGCGGGGATGTGCATAAAAGGAAACCCTCTGTGAATGGATGAAGCCCTGAGCTTCCACCTTGAAGTACGCTTCAGGGTCAAGCACTTTGTGAGGGGGAACGGGATCATGCTGATCGGTGAACTGGCCACGGCCTCGGGCCTGAGCCGCGAGGCGCTGCGTTTTTATGAACAGCAGGGCCTGATTCGCGCGCGGCGCCTGGACAACGGCTACCGCGACTATCCGCCCGAGGTGGTGACACTGGTGCAGTACATCCGCACCGCGCAGCAGCTGGGCTTTACCCTGGCGGAGATTGGCGACCGGCTGCCCGCCATCTGGGACGCTGCCGAGCCCGGACCCGCGCTGGCCCAGGTGCTGTCCGCCAAGCTGCAGGAGATTGATGCCCGCATTGCGGCGCTGCAGGCCTTGCGCCAGACCCTGGCCGAGCGCGTGGCCACCGACTGCCCGCTGCAGGCCCGGGCGCCACGGGCCAAGGCCACTTCGCCTGCTTTTTGAACCAAATCGGGTGGTAGCGCTAGTGCATCATGCGCCAGCAGCTATCAGAAACAGAGCAATTTTCCTTCACCCGCTGCGCAGGCACCAACGCAGCCCGCTCAGGTGGCTGCTGCGGGCACCTGGTGCAGCACCACCGCGTGGTTGCCATCGGCGTCCGCACTCTCGATCTGCACCCCAAACCCCCACAGCCGTGCCACGTGCTTGAGCACCTCGTGCGTGTCGTCGGCCAGCGGGCGGCCCTGGTACTGGGTGTGGCGCAGGGTCAGGCTGCGGTCGCCGCGCAGGTTCACATTCCACACCTGGATGTTGGGCTCGCGCGTGCCCAGGTCGTACTGCTGCGACAGCAGCTGGCGCAGGCTGCGGTAGCCGTTCTCGTCGTGGATCTCGCTGACCACCAGATCACGCTCGGCGGCGTCGTCATGCAGCGCAAACAGGCGCATCTCGCGCATCAGGTGCGGACTGAGGTACTGGCCGATGAAGCTCTCGTCCTTGAAGTTGCGCATGGCATGGTCCAGCGCGGGCAGCCACGGGGTGCCCGCGATGTCGGGAAACCAGTGCCGGTCCTCCGCCGTGGGGTTCTGGCAGATGCGCTGGATGTCACGGTACATGGCAAACCCCAGCGCATAGGGGTTGATGCCGCTGTAGGCGCGGTGCCCCACGGGCGGCTGGTAGACCACGTTGGTGTGCGAGCCCAGCCATTCGATCATCACGCCGTCACTCAAATACCCCTCGTCGTACAGCGTGTTGAGCAGCGTGTAGTGCCAGAAGGTGGCCCAGCCTTCGTTCATCACCTGGGTCTGGCGCTGCGGGTAAAAGTACTGCGCAATCTTGCGCACGATGCGTACGATCTCGCGCTGCCAGGGCTCCAGCAGGGGCGCATTCTTTTCGATGAAGTACAGGATGTTCTCCTGCGGCTCCTGCGGAAAGCGGTGATGCTCTTGCGCCGCATCCTCCTTGCCGGGGCGCATGGGCAGCGTGCGCCACAGCTCGTTGACCTGCTGCTGGGCATACTGCTCGCGCTGCGCGCGCTCCAGGCGTTCGCGCGCCAGGTTCTTCTTGGAGGGGCGGCGGTAGCGGTCCACGCCAAAGTTGGCCAGGGCATGGCACGAGTCCAGCAGCCGCTCCACCTCGCCCGTGCCGTAGCGCTCCTCGCACTGGGCCACATAGTCCTTGGCATACACCAGGTAGTCGATGATGCTGGAGGCATCGGTCCACATGCGAAACAGGTAGTTGCCCTTGAAGAAGCTGTTGTGGCCGTAGGCGGCATGCGCAATCACCAGCGCCTGCATGGCGGTGGTGTTCTCCTCCATCAGGTAGCTGATGCAGGGGTTGGAGTTGATGACGATCTCGTACGCCAGCCCCATGTGCCCGCGCCGGTAGCGCCGCTCGGTGGCCAGAAACTCCTTGCCATAGCTCCAGTGCCGGTAGTTCACCGGCATGCCCACGCTGGAGTAGGCGTCCATCATCTGCTCGGCGGTGATGATCTCCAGCTGGTTGGGGTAGGTGTCCAGGCCAAAGCGTTCGGCCGTGGCGGCGATGGCCGCGTGGTAGCGCTCGATCAGCTCAAACGTCCAGTCGCTCGGGTCGGGCAATGGCTCGGCCGGCCGCGCGCCCGCAGGCAGCGGCTGGCCGGGCACGGCGCGGTGGCGGCGCTCGCCCACGGCAGCGGCCTTCCAGGGGTTGTCGCTCTGGCGGCGCTCCAGCACGGGGTACTGCACCACGTTGTTCATGCGGCCACCCCCTCTTTCTTGAACAGGTCGCGGAACACGGGGTAGATGTCACCGGGTGCGGCAACCTTGCGCATCGCAAAGTGGGCGTAAAGCGGCACCAACTGGCTGTACTCGTCCCACAGGTTCTGCTCCTCTTCAGCCACCTGCACATAGGCAAAGTAGCGCACCAGCGGCAGGATCCTGTCCACCAGCAGGTTGCGGCACACGCCGCTGTCGTTGGTGAAGTTGTCGCCATCGCTGGCCTGGGCCACGTAGATGTTCCAGTCGCCCTGCGGATAGCGCGCACGGATGATCTGGTCCAGCAGCACCAGCGCGCTGCTCACCACCGTGCCGCCGCTTTCGGTGGAGTGAAAGAACTGCTCCTCGCTCACCTCGGCCGCCTGGGTGTGGTGGCGGATGAACACGATGTCGATGGTCTCGTAGTGCCGCGTGAGAAACAGGTACAGCAGGATGAAGAACCGCTTGGCCAGGTCCTTGCGTGTCTCGTCCATGGAGCCCGACACATCCATCACGCAGAACATCACCGCCTGGCTGCTGGGCACGGGCACTGGCGTGCGGGCGCGAAAGCGCAGGTCGATGGGGTCGAGGTACGGAATCTTGCCAATGCGCGCCGTGAGCGCATCAATGCGGCGCTGCAGCTCGGCCACCGCCTCGCTGGTGCCGTCGTCCTGCGCCAGCAGCGCGTCCAGCTCGGCCTGCAGCGCCAGCAACTCGCGGTGCGCCGACTTGCCCAGCGCAATGCGCCGGCCCAAGGCGCCGCGCATGGTGCGCAGCACGGCCAGGTTGTTGGGGATGCCGTCCTGGCTGTAGCCTGCGCGGCGCGACTTCCACTGCGGGTTCTCGCCAATGTGAGTGCGCAGCAGGTGCGGCAG
>DATLGV010000271.1:0-5191 GCA_035540275.1 Acidovorax sp.
GAGCGCAACGAGGTCCGCGTGGTCGGCAGCTGCGAAGCGCACCTGCAGGCGGGGGCCGCGCTGGGGGGGCGCCTGCATCTGGTGTGCACCGGCCGGTCGGCCCTGCTGCGCCCGGGGGGGGAGCTGCCGGCGGGTGTTCCGCCCGGCACACAGGTGCATGCCAACCTGGCCGATTTTGTGGACCAACTGCTGCCTGGGGCGCTGGGCGCCGCCGCCCCCCTGGCCGCTGCGCCTTTGCCGCTGCCGGGACATGGCGTGGCAGCATCCTGATGCTATTAACCAATCGCTGTGGGCGCATGTTTTACTAGCGCTCACGGTCCAAAAGACATCCCAATGGCTCTTATCCGTTCCGTCATTCACCTTCTCTGGATGGGCATCACCGTGGTGCCCTACGCGCTGGCCATCATGCTGGGCACGCTGCTGGGCGTGCGGGGCGTGCCCCTGTACCGCATCGCGCGGGCCTGGCTGTCGCTGTGCATCAGCGGCGCGCGCGTGGTTCTGGGCATCCGCGCCGAGGTGACTGGCATGGAGAACCTGCCCCAGGGCGCCAACGAGGGCGCGATCCTGCTGGTCAAGCACCAGTCCACGTACGAGACCTTCCTGATGCCGGTGGTCATGCCGCACCCCCTGGCCTACGTTTTCAAGAAGGAGCTGCTGCACGTGCCCTTCTTCGGCTGGGCCATCGGGCGGCTGGACATGATCCACATCGACCGCAACCAGCGCACGCAGGCCTTCAACAAGGTGGTGCAGCAGGGCAAGGACCTGCTGGCCAAGGGCATCTGGATCATCATGTTCCCCGAGGGCACCCGCATCGAGCGGGGGCAGAAGGGCAACTACAAGACCGGCGGCACGCGCCTGGCCATCGACACGGGGGCACCCGTGATCCCGATTGCCGTGACCTCGGCCAAGGTGTGGCCGCGCAAGGCGTTCATCAAGCGCCCCGGCGTGGTGGATGTGTCGATCGGCCAACCCATCTCCAGCGTGGGGCGCCAGCCCGACGAACTGATGCGCGAGGTGGAGGCCTGGATCGAGGCCGAGATGCGCCGCCTGGACCCCGATGCTTACAAGACAACCCCCTGAGGCGCTGCGCGCCTTCCCCCTTCTCTCGAATGGCTGCGCCATTCGGGAAGGAGGACGCCGCCAGCGCGGCGGGGCGGCCCTTGCGCGGCGGCCACTGGCTTGGGCCGTGCCAGTGGCAAAAGCTGCGTGCGTTTTTGTGGACCCTTGGGGACTGTTGAGTTGATGCAGCGGCTTGTGCAACTGGCGCTGGACCTGTTCGACCCGCCGGGCGCGGCTGCAGCAGCCCCCAGCCCCGTGGCTGCGGGTTTGAAGCCAAATCAGCCGCAAGCGCCAGTCGATCAAGCGTCGGTAGCTCCTAAAAAGATAGTGCATCGCCCAGCGGCACCCGCGGTGCCGCTGCCCTCGCTGCTGTCCCCCGCCGAATTCCGCCACCCCCAGGCCAGCCGCGAGGTGCTGCTGGGCGATGCCGTCGTAGCCTATGCGCTGCAGCGTGCGCGCCGCCGCAGCATCGGCTTCATGGTGGGGCCCGACGGCCTGTCGGTGCGGGCACCCAGCTGGGTCACGCTGGGCGCGGTGGATTCTGCGCTGCGCGAAAAATCCGACTGGATCCTGCGCAAGCTGGGCAAGGCGCGCGAGCGCCAGCAGCGCATGGAAGGCGGCCGCATCGTGTGGGCCCATGGCGCCGTGCTGCCCTACCTGGGCGAGCCCTTGACGGTGGTGCTGGACCCGAGCCACGGCTTTGCGGGCAAGGGCGGGGCGCTGGTCACCGCAACGGATCAGCCCAGCCTGCACATCGGCCTGCCCCACAGTGCCAGCCCCGCGCAGATCCGCGACGCCGTGCAGGCCTGGCTGATGCGCGACGCGCGCCGCCACTTCACCGAGCGGCTGGACCACTTTGCGCCGCTCCTGGGCGTGCGCTGGGCCAGCCTGCGCCTGTCGAGCGCCAACACCCGCTGGGGCAGCGCCAAGGCCGACGGCTCCATCCGCCTGAACTGGCGCCTGCTGCACTACCGCCCGGCCATCATCGACTACGTGGTGGCGCACGAGCTGGCCCACCTGCGCGTGATGGACCACAGCCCCCGCTTCTGGGACACCGTGGCCACCGTGGTGCCCGACTACGCGCAGCTGCGCAGCCGCCTGCGGGACGAGCCTGCCCCTTTATGGTGAATCCCCCCTGAGTCGCCTTCGGCGCCTTCCCCCAAGGGGGGCGACGCCCTCGCTGCGGGGCGGCCCTTGCTTGGCGTCCCTCGTGCCGGTCGCGCCCAGTTCAAACGTTTGCCTGATGCCCAGAAAGGATCGAAACCATGACAAATACGCTCTCCTCCGTTTCTCCCGCCGACGGCTATGCCGGTGACGTGACACCGCAACAAGCTTGGCAGTGGGTTCAGGCCGGGCAGGCCGTGCTGGTAGACGTGCGCAGCGACGCCGAACGCGAGTGGGTCGGCTACGTGCCCGGCGCCGCCGCCGTGGCCTGGAAGCAATGGCCGGGCATGGCGATGAATGCCGACTTTGATGCCCAGATGCGCGCCGCCGTGCCCGAGGGCGCGCGGGCCCTGCTGCTGTGCCGCAGCGGCGTGCGCTCCATCGCCGCCGCGCGCCGCGCCACCGAGCTGGGCATCACCGCGTACAACATCCTCGAAGGGTTCGAAGGCGATGCGGATGCGCAAGGCCAGCGCGGCAAGAAAGGCGGCTGGCGCTTTCATGGCCTGCCGTGGAAACAGAGTTAATGCTATAAAAATATAGCTTTTGACGCTTGCTCATCAAGCGGTAGCAGCTATTTTTCCTTGAATTCGCGGGGGGGCCGTGCGCTGTGCGCGGACCAGGGGCGTCAAATCCACCCCCGACCTCGCCCTCGCCAGTGCACCCGTGGAACCGGCTTTGCCGGGCCACTGGGTGCGTCCCCCTGGGGGGAAGGCGCCGAAGGCGACTCAGGGGGTTACTTCAGTCCAGGGATGCGCAGCTTCTGACCGGGATAGATTTTGTCGGGGTGGCTCAGCATGGGCTTGTTGGCCTCGAAGATCACGGGGTACTTGTTGGCGTCGCCGTAGAACTTCTTGGCAATGGCGCTCAGGGTGTCGCCGCGCACCACGTCGTGGTACTGGGCTTCGGGCTCCGGGTTGGTGACCCCCATCAGGTTCTCGACACTGGTCACGCTGGCCACGTTGCCGCAGCACAGGGTGATCTTTTCCTTGGCCGCCTGGGTGGGGGCGGTGCCTTTCACGGTGACTTTGCCCTGCGTGCCGTCGAAGGTCACCTGCACATTGCTGGCGCCCAGGTTCTGGGCCGCGATGTAGGTTTCGATGGCCTTGGCCGCCTTGGCGTTGAGTTCATCCTGCGTGGGGGCGGGTGCATTGGCGGCCTGTGCCTCTTTGCCGCCGAACAGTTTTTCGCCGGCTTCCTTGATGAAACTGAAAAGACCCATGTCGTACCTCCTGAGGTTGCAGATAAAGGAACAGCCACTGTAGCGGCAATGGGGGGCAGGCCCGTGTCGGACGAAGGGTGTGAAACGATTTTTCACATTCCCGCGTGGGCCGCTGTGGGGCTGTCTCGGCGGGATCAGCCCCGATGCCAAAACTCGGGATAATCCGCCGCATGACTTTTCTGGCCATCGACGTCGGTAACACCCGTCTCAAATGGGCGTTGTACGACGCTCCCCGCCCCGGGGCTGCGCTGATCGCGCATGGCGCCGAGTTTCTGGACCACATCGACCGCCTGGCCGAAGGCAGCTGGGCGTCGCTGCCGCACCCGGAACGCATGCTGGGCTGCGTGGTGGCGGGCGATGCCGTCAAACGCCGCGTGCAGGAGCAGATGGAGCTGTGGGACGTCACCCCCTCCTGGGTGGTGTCATCGGCGCAAGAGGCGGGTCTGACCAACGGCTACGACCACCCCTCGCGCCTGGGCTCGGACCGCTGGGTGGCCATGATCGGCGCACGCCACCATGTGCTGGCACGCGGCCCCGCAAGGCCGCTGGTGGTGGTGATGGTGGGCACTGCGGTGACGGTGGAATGCATCGACACCGAAGGCCGCTTCATGGGTGGCCTGATCCTGCCGGGCCACGGTATCATGCTGCGCGCACTCGAATCGGGCACCGCCGGCCTGCATGTGCCCACGGGCGAAGTGCGCCCGTTCCCCACCAACACCAGCGATGCGCTGACCAGCGGCGGCACCTACGCCATTGCCGGTGCCGTGGAGCGCATGTACCAGCACCTGCTGGAGCATTGTGGCCAGGAGCCCGCCTGCATCATGACCGGCGGTGCGGGCTGGAAGATGGCGCCCAGCATGACGCGGCCGTTCGAGCTGGTGGACAACCTGATTTTTGATGGGCTGCTGGAGATTGCTGCGCGGCGCTTTGGGGGCTGAGGCGCGTCGCTGATGGCGGTGGGAGTGAGCGCTTGGGCGTTTATTCGATGGGGGGTAGCCGAAAGCAGCACATGCCACGCATTTGACCGCGTAGGTTCAGCGCGAAGGCTCTTTCGTCACGCACCACCAAAACGTTCGCTGCCGTAAACCGCCAGCGCCTCAGGGGGATACCCTCTATTCTTCTTCCAGTTCACTCCGCGCCATTTCCACATCCAGCCGCTCCATGGCGTCCATGGGCTCGGTGGCGGCGGCCTTTTCGTACAGCGCGGTGGCTTCCTTCATCTTCTTGTCGCCTTCCAGCATGACCAGCGCATTGGCGTACTCGATCATCGCGATGGCCGAGCCCGGGTTGAGCTTGAGGGCTTCCTGAAACAGCTTGATGCCCGTGTCCTTCTTGGCGCCATAGGTCATGCCGCCAATCAGCGAGCCCACCTTGTCGATCACCTCGGCATGGAAGGCGCCCAGCGCAATGCGCGCGTCGGCGTGTTTGGGGGACAGGGCGATGGCTTTCTCGAGCGACTCTTTCACCTTGCCGCCCAGGCCCTGCGCCAGCGCCTTGGCCACGCTGATGCCCTGGCTGTAGCGGCCCAGCGCATAGGCATGCCAGTACCAGGCGTTGGCGTTGTCAGGCTCCGCGGCGGCCTGGGCCTCGGCCCTTTCGGCCACCTGCATGAACAGGTCCAGCCGCGTCTTCTCCTTGGGCTCCAGGTAGTTGGCGTAGATGGAGGTGGCCTTGTTGGCCGCAGTGATGCCCGCGCCACCGGCCGCCAGGCCTGCCGCCGCCGCTTTCTCAAAGTCGCCGTTGTGGAAC